>JBKKCN010000797.1:0-4757 GCA_046712525.1 Candidatus Rokuibacteriota bacterium | reverse complement strand
CACCTGGGGGCCGCGTACGGTCCCGCCAAGGTGTGGCCGCTGGAGCGCACCGCCCACTTCTGTCGGATCGCGCACGCGGCGGGCGTGGACGCCGTCCTGCTCGGCGCCCCCGGCGACGCGGCGGCGGCGGCGAGCGTGGCGGCGGCGGCGCCCGCGCTCAACCTTGCCGGACGCGACCGGCCGCAGCTGCTGCCGGCGCTGCTCTCGGAGATCGACGCGCTCGTGAGCGGCGACACCGGTGTTGCCCATCTGGCGGCGGCGCTCGGCACGCGCGTGGTCACGCTGTTCGGTCCCACGGATCCCGCGCTCACGGCGCCGCGCGGCGCCGCCGCCGCGCTCCTCGCGCATCCCGTCCCGTGCTCACCGTGCTTCTATCGCGTGTGTCCCATCGAGCATCCCTGCCTGCGCGGGATCGAGCCCGCCGCCGTGCTCGAGCGCGCGCTGGTCGCGCCCGCGGTGCACGCGTGAGGGGCACGCCGCTCAGCATCCTGCACCTGGCGGCGAACCGTTGGTGGACGGGAAGCGCGGATCCTGTCATCCGCATGGCGCTCGCGCAGCGCGAGCGAGGTCATCGGGTACGCCTCGGGATGATTCCCGGCGACCGCTTCGAGGCCAAGGCGCGCGAGGCGGGGCTGGACGTGGTCGACGGTCTTCACCTGCGGGCGCGTCTGGCGCCGCTGGAGCACGCGTGGGACGCCCGCCGCCTGCGGCGCCTCGTGCGCGCGGAAGCGGTGGACGTGATCCACACGCATCACTCGCACGATCACTGGATGGCCTTCGCCGTCCGTCCGCGGCGCGCTGACGGCGGGCGCGCCGCCGTCGTCCGCACCTTCCACAACCATCGCTCCGTGAAGTCCGGCTGGCTTTCGCGCGCCCTATACAGGCATACGGGCGCTGTGTTCGCGGTGTCGCGGCAGATCGAGTCGCGGTGCCGGGCGGTGGGCATCGCAGCCGATCGCGTCTTCTGGATTCCGGGCGTGGCCGATCTGCCCCGCTTCTCGGCGCCGGCGGACGGCGGCGCCGTGCGTGACGAGTTCAAGCTCGGCGATGCGCCCGTGATCGTGTCGGTGGCGAGGCTGGCGCGCAACCGAGGCCACGAGCTTCTGCTCGCAGGCTTCCGACGGCTCCTCGACGACGTGCCCGCCGCGCGGCTGCTGCTCGTGGGCAAGGGCGAGACGCGCGATCGGCTGGAGCAGCTCGTCGCGGACCTCGGCCTCGGCGCCGCCGTCACCTTCGCCGGCTATCGCGACCGCGACCTGCCCGAGGTACTGGCGGCCGCGGACTGCTTCGCGCTCATGGCGGCGGGTTCGGACGATTCGTGCCGCGCCGTGCTGGAGGCGATGGCGGCGGGCCGAGCCGTCGTCGCGCGCCGCGTGGGCGCGTTGCCGGAGACGGTGCTCGAGGGCGAGACGGGACATCTCGTCGGCGATGACGAGCCGGAGTCCGTGGCGACGGCGCTGCGCGCGATCGTCACCGATCGGGCGCGGGCCCGAGCCATGGGCGCGGCGGGGAGGCGGCGCGCGGAGACGGAGTTCAGTCCCGACCGCTCCGTGGAGACGGTGGAGCGCGTGTACCGGCGACTCACGGGACGCGCGTGAGGGTCCTGCAGCTGATGTCGTGTCGCGGCTGGTCGTCGGATGCCTACTGGGCGGCGCGGATCACGTGCGAGCTGCAGGCGCGCGGGCACCAGGTGACGCTGGGCTGCCGCCGGGGCACCGAGACCCACGTCGTCGACCGCGCCCGGCGCGAGGGCGTCGCGGACATCGAGACCTTCCAGTTCTCGGGCGGGGTCGATCCCCGTGGTGACGTGGAAGACGTGCGGCGACTGCGCGGCGCCCTGCACACGGCCGACGTCGTGCACGTGCACCGGGGCAAGGAGCACTGGCTCGCCGCGGTGGCCAATGCTCTTGCGGGCGCGCGCAGGCCGCTCGTTCGCACGCGGCACATCGCGCAGGCGGTGCGCGCGCACGCGGGCAACCGCTGGCTCTACCGGCGGGCCACGTCGCTCGTGATCACCGTCACCGATGCCATTCGCGGCCAGTACATCGCCGCCGGGCTCGTCCCCTCCGAGCGTGTGGCCGTGCTGCAGGGCGGTGCCGATGCGGAGCTGTACCAGCCGCGGCCGCCGGACCCCACCGTGCGACAGGTCGTGGGCGGGACGGCCGGCGTGCCGCTCGTGGGCATGGTCGGCGGCCTGCGTGTCATGAAGGGGCATGGGGTGGTGGTGGAGGCCGCGGCCCGTCTCGCCGCCCGCGGCATCCGCCCTCGCTTCGCCTTCGTCGGTGGCGGCGCCATGGAGTCCGCCATCGCGGAGACGATCGCGCGCGCGGGCCTCGAGTCGCAGTTCACGATGGCGGGCTTCATCTCCGATCTGCCCGGTGTGATGGCGGCCCTCGACATCGCGCTGTACGTGCCCCTGGAATCGGACGGGATGTCGCGCGTGGTCTTCGAGTACCTCGCGGCGGGGCGCCCGCTCATCGCCTCGCGCGTGGGCGTGGTGCCGGAGGTCCTCGCCGACGGCCGTCACGCCGCGCTCGTGGCGGGCGGCGACGCGGGCTCGCTGGCGGCCGCGCTCGAGCGATTGCTGGCGGACGCGCCGCTGCGCGCGCGCCTGGGGGAGAACGGCCGTGCGCTCGTGCTCGAGCGGTACTCCGGCGCGCGGGTGGCGGAGGAGCTCGAAGGGCACTACGCGCGTCTTCTCGCCGCGTGAAGGTCACCGTTCTCGGGTTCGACCTGTCGAACAATGCGACGGGGCGGGCGGACCTGCTCGCGCGGCTGCTCGCCCCGCGCTACGAGGTCACCGTGGTGGGCCCCCGCTTCGGCGCCGACCTGTGGCGTCCATCGCAGGGGGGTGAAGTCGTCTACCGCGCGGTGGCCGCCGCGCGCCGTTTTCCCGGCTTTGCGCGGGCCCTGCCCGGCCTCGTGGCGCAGGCGGACGGCGACGTGCTCATCGCCTCCAAGCCGCGCATGAGCAGCTACGGCGTCGCCCTCCTCGCCCGCGCGCGCCGGCGGCGCCCGCTCGTGCTCGACATCGACGACTGGGAGCGCGGCTTCTTCCACCGCTCCGGGTGGTGGGGCCGCGTGGGACGCGCGCTCAACGTGGGCAATCCCAACGGTCTGCCGTGGACGTGGCTCATGGAGCGTCTCGCCCGCCGCGCCGACGCGCTCATCGTGGCCTCGCGCTTCCTCGAGGCGCGCTTCGGCGGCACGCTCATCCCGCACGTGCGCGATACGGAGGCGTGGGCGCCGGAGCGCTATGACCGGGCGCACATGCGCGCGGCGCTCGGAGTGGACAAGGACAAGGTCGTGATGTTCCTCGGCACCCCGCGCGGCCACAAGGGCGTCGACGATCTCGTGGCGGCGATGGCGATGCTGCCGCCGGGCGCCGTCCTCGTGATCGTGGGCGCCGACCCCCGCCGCCGGGCCGCACGCCGCTGGTCACGCATGGGGTTTGTCCGACTGGTCAATGAGATCCCCTTCGACGACGTGCCGCGCTACCTCGTGGCCGCGGACGTGGTGGCGGTGCCGCAGCGGGATACCACCGATACGCTGGGGCAGGTGCCCGCCAAGCTCTTCGATGCCATGGCCCTCGGGCGGCCCATCGTCTCCACTTCCGTCTCGATGATCCCGGAGATCCTCGACGGCTGCGGAGTGGTGGTGCCGCCGGGCGACGTGCCGGCGCTCGCGGCCGCGGTGCGTGCGCTGCTCGCGGCCCCCGAGCACGCGGCCCAGCTCGGCCGCCGCGCGCGCGAGCGATGCCAGGCGCGCTACAGCTACGCGGCGGCGCGGGCGGCGCTCTTTCCCCTCATCGACAGCGTCGTCAGCGGCGGCGGGCGGCGGTGAAGCTGCTCATCATCGCGCGCCCCTTCGTCTTCCACGGCGGTGTCGAGACCGCCACCGCGGGGCTGCTCCGTGCGCTCGTGGCCCACGGGCACGACGTGCATCTGTTGACCGCAGGCGAGGCCGCCGGCATCCCCGGCGTGAGGGCGGATCGCCTGTGGGTGCCACCGTTGCCGGCCGCGATGCGTGCGCTCGCGCTGGCCGCCGCCGCCCGGCTCGCCATGCGCCGGCGCTCGTGGGACGTCGTGCAGAGCCACGAGCGGACGCTCGGCCAGGATGTGTACCGGGCCGGCGAGGGCTGCCATCGCGCGTACCTGGACGCGGTGGGCGGCGGACGGGGGCGGTCGCTGCACCACGCGGTCGTGCTCGCGCTGGAGCGGCGAGTGTTCGCCACCACCCCGCAGATCGCCGCCATCGCACGGATGGGCCGCGACGAGATCGCCAGGCTCTACGCCGTGCCGCCTGTGCGCATGGCGGTGATCTACAACGGGGTGGACCTCGAGCGGTTCCATCCCCGCCATCGCGAGCAGCTCCGCGCCTCCACGCGCGCGCGCGCGGGCGTGCCTGCCGACGCCTGGGTCACGCTCTTCGTCGGCAGCGGCTTTGCGCGCAAGGGCCTCGACGTCGCCATCGAAGGCTTTGCCGCCCTCGGTGACCGCTCCGCCCGCCTCGTGGTGCTCGGCAAGGGCGACACCGCCGTCTACCGTGCGCTTGCGGAGCGCCACTCGGTGGCGGCGCGCGTGACGTGGCTGCCGCCGTCGCCCGCGCTCGAGGAATGGTACGGCGCCGCTGATGTGCTCGCGCTGCCGACGCGCTACGAGCCGTTCGGCAACGTGCACCTGGAGGCGCTCGCGTGCGGGCTGCCCGTCATCACGACATCGCGCGCGGGGGGATCCGAAGTGCTCGATCGGCACAGC
>JBKKCN010000796.1:0-4189 GCA_046712525.1 Candidatus Rokuibacteriota bacterium | reverse complement strand
CCGTCACTCCGCGCGCGGCGTTGCGCGCCCGCCCCAGCACTCCCGAGCTCGACGACCGGACCGTCTCCACCTTGTCACTCACGGCGGCCTCCTTGGTGGGGGCGATGATCGGGCCGCAGGGCGCGCGTGTCAAACGCGGGGGTGCGGGCGGGCCGACGCCCCCGTGCTAGGCTGCACCGCACGTCATGACGGTGCGACTGGAGTCCGTGACCTTCACGAGCGGTGACGGCGAGACGAGCATCCCCTCGTATCTCGCGACCCCGGGCGGGGCGGGGCCATTCCCGACGGTCCTGATCCTGCGCGGCGTGGCCGGGCCCGACGACGGCTACACGGAGATTGCGCGCCGGCTCGCCGGGTGGGGCTACGTCGCCCTCCTGCACGGCTGGAAGGTTCGCGGCGCCGACCCGCCCGACGCAACCGTGTATGACGATCTGAAGGGAGCGTTGAGCTTCCTTCGGTCTGCCGGCCGTGTCGATCAGAAGAGGTTGGCGGTGTTCGGCTTCTGCCGTGGCGGGGTGCACGCCTTCATGGCCGCCCGGGCGCATGAGGACATCCGCGTGATCGTCGTCTTCCACGGCTTCGCCTTCCGGCCCGCGAACTCCCAGCCCGGCGCGCAGCCGTACGACCTCGCCGAGAGCGTGAACGTCCCGATGCTGGTCCTGCACGGCACGGAGGATGAGCGGGCCCCCATTGCGGACATGCGTCGGATGGAGGCCCGCATGCGGGCACTCGGCAAGGTCTGCGAGTTCAGGTTCTATGAGGGCGCCCGTCATGGCTTCGCTGTGCGCACGCATCCCGGCTACGACGAGCATGCCGCGCAGCAAAGCTTCGACGAAGCGAAGCGCTTTCTGGAGACGCGCTTGCTTACTGCGCCAGCCACACCTTCATGAAGGTGATGTTGTCGTAGGCGGTGGGCGCGGGCTTGTAGCCGCGCAGCTTCTTGTCAGTGAAGAACCAGCCTTCCACCCAGCCCACGGGGATCGCGCTCGGCGCGCCGGCCAGGAACATCCGCTGCGCGTCGTGGTACAGCTTCACGCGCTTGGCCTTGTCGGCTTCCTTCAGCCCGCGGTCGGCGAGCTCGTCGAACCTGGCGTCCGACCACTTGCCCCAGTTGCTGCCGCCCTCCGTCGTCCAGATCAGCGAGAACGGATCCGAGGGGTCCGTGCCGTCCATCGCGCGGTCCTGGGCGGTGATCATCGTGAAGTCGCCCTTGCCGAAGGCCGCGTAGCCCGCCGCGCTCTCATGCGTCTTCAGTGTGCCGCGAATGCCGATCTTGCGGAGCTGCGCCGCCACGAGCTGGGAGCGATCGGAGTAGTTGCCCACCTGCCGGAATGCCATCTCGATGTCGAGGCCGTTCGGGTGGTGCTTCTTCACGAGCTTCTCGGCTTCGGCGATGTCCTGGTCCTTCTGCGGGCGGCAGCCGGGAATCTTCTCGACTTCCTCGAGCGGCAGCGCCGCCTCGCCCACCAGCTTCGGATCCAGCATCGCGCATGGCACGCCGGCGCCATCGAGCGCCTTGCCGATGAGCTCCTGGCGATTGAGGGCGAGGTGGACGGCCCGCCGCATGTCCGGGTTGTCGAAGGGCGGCTTCCTCGTGTTCAGGAACACGATCCAGATCGTGTTGATGGGCCACCGGTAGACGTCGACGTCGTTGCCGCGCGCCGACTTGAGCTCCTCGGAGGCCGCCTTCGACATCGGCGGCCACGTGTCCCAGAGATGGATCCGGCCCGCCTTGGCGGCGGCGAGCTGCGTCGGGCTGCCCACGATGATGAACTGCTTCACCCCGTCGAGATACGGCAGGCCCTGGATGAAGTAGTCCTTGTTCTTCTCCCACTCGATGACGCTGCCGCGCTCGTACTTCTTGAATTTGAAGGGGCCGGTGCCGATCTGGGCCTCGGGCTTGTTCAGGTCGCCGAACTTGTCGAGCACGTGCTTGGCCGCGATACGGCACCATGCCGACGACACGGCGCTCAGGAATGGGTCCGGCGCCGCCGCTTTGAGCCGCATCTGGAACGTGTACGGGTCCACGACCTCGGTGCCCGCCACCAGCGGCTTCAGGGTGGCGCCGCACTTCGGACTCTTGAAGTCGGGATTGAGCACGCGGTCGAACGTCGCCTTCACGTCGGTGGCGGTGAACGGCTGGCCGTCGTGCCACTTCACGCCCTTGCGCAGATGGAAGGTGTAGGTCTTGCCGTCGGCGGAGACGGTGTACCGCTCGGCGAGATCAGGCGCGATCTTCGTGGGGTCGTCGGGATCCTTGTGGAGCAGGCCGCTGTAGATCCCGGCCGTCGCCTGCTGTACGACGAGCGGCGACTCCGCGTGGACGTCGAGGCGCGCGGGATCGCCGTAGTCGAACCAGTTCAGCACGCCGCCGTAGCGGGGCTTGTCTTGCTGTGTGAAGCCGACGGCGGCAGCGCCGGCGACCATCGTGATCACGACCGCCACGATGAGAAATCGATGGGTGCGCATGTTGTCTCCCTCTAGCCGAGGCCGCCTCAGGCAGGGTCGGTGATGGCCCGATGGCGTCTCCGAGCAGGTTCAGCGCGATCACGGCGAGGCTGATCGCCACGCCGAGGAGACCACGATATAGGTCGCCGGGCGGTTGGGCAAGACATACCGCACCGAGCTCTGCTCAATCGAACGTGAGCACGGTGCGCGCGACCTCGCCCGCCGTCATCGCGCGGAAGGCGAACCTTGTAAGCACAAGCCGTCGGCGGGGCTGAACCTGCGCGCCTCTCAGAAGCCGGGCGGCGGCTGGAAGCCGCCGGTCATCTCGGTGAGCCGGCCCGCCACGTCGATCGGGGTCGCATCCTCGGGGAAGGGCCCAACGATCTGGATCCCGACGGGCAGCCCACCGCGGGTGAGGCCGACGGGCGCGGTCGTTGCGGGCAGCCCGGCCAGCGTCGCGAACGAGATCCAGAAGAGGAGGTCGAGGTAGGGGCGCGAGCCTGCCGGCGTCGCCAGGACGCGGTCGAACTGGTTCGGCGTGTGATCGTGCCGGAAAGCCGGCACGAAGGCGGTGGGCATCAGGAAGGCGTCGTGGGTGCGGAAGTACGCTTGCCAGATCCCGCGGGCGGCGCGACGGCGGCCGTCCATAGCGCGAAGCTGCTTGATGGGCGCGGTCAGCGCAGCCGCCCACTTGGCGCGATACGACCCGTCCGCATTCTGGGGGAGCCGCCTCAGCTCCTCGAACTGCTCGTCCCGGGGGGCCGGCGTGAACATCGCCATCAGGAAGAAGAGGTAAGTGTCGTACTGCTCTTCGACGTTGACTCGGTCGGGCCAGCCCTCGTCGAGCTTGGCCCCCGCCCGTGCAGCGGCTTTGTTAGGCGTCGTGGCTCTGACCGGGTGGGCAACGCCGCGCTTTTGCCCACCCTACCTGGTTATTTTCTAGAGTTTCTTGCCCACACCGTTCAACACCCATCCTGCCTCGTTGTCGATGATGAAAAATTCTTTTCCGCCATCGACAAGGACGACGTCACCGCGTGCTTGGTGAGGATTGCCCGGCACTATCTCAGAAGGGATGATGATAAAGCCCCTGCAGTCCGCATTCACCGTATAGTCTCCGGACACGAATCGTTCGACGATTTGCCCGCTAAGGCTCCCAATCTCGAACCCTGAGACTTTTCCATTGCCATCGAACGTGATCTGGGAGACGGACGCAAAGGGCCCGGCAGGGGAGTGCCCTTCCAATTTGAGGCCATACGTCCCTCGCAAAGTGCGGTTAGAGCACGTGCGATGCTTGGAACCCTCGTTTTCTTGTGCTGCTTGGACGTCAGCCACGAAGGGTGTTTTGCCATCTGCGACAATACGATCAGCCAGAAACCCGACAGCGAAAGCGCTGACAAGACAAATCATAGTCCTAGAGATGCGAGTATTCATGAGTCTTCTCCTCCTAGTGGTGTGTGGGCATAGAGGGGGTGGTGTCCCTCTTGATGTGGAAATTCATGGCGCGGCTTCCGGTCATTGGATGATCTGATCCGCCTGCCCCAGCACCGACGGGGAAATCGTCAAGCCGAGCGCCTTCGCGGTCTTGAGGTTGATCACCAGCTCGAACTTGGTCGCCTGCTCGACGGGCAGGTCGCCGGGCTTGGCACCCTTGAGAATCTTGTCCACGTAGGTCGCGGCGCGCCGATGCAAATCAGCAGAGTTCGCTCCATAGGACATAAGGCCCCCGGCATCGACAAACTCC
>JBKKCN010000795.1:0-4613 GCA_046712525.1 Candidatus Rokuibacteriota bacterium | reverse complement strand
GCTGCGCAGCGCCGCCGACGCGGACGGCCGCCTCCTCGCGCGCGACTGCCACGTGACGATCGACAACGGCGCCTACGTGTCGTGGGGCTCCACCACGCCGTACGTGATGCTGTCCACGGTGGCCGGGTTGTACCGCTGCCCCAACGTGCGCTTCGACACCACCATCGCGTACACCAACAACCCGTACTCGGGATCGATGCGCGGCTACGGCAATCTGGAGTCAACTTTTGCCGTCGAAGCGCAGATGGACGACCTCGCGGACCGGCTGGGACTCGACCGTCTCGAGATGCGCCGCCGCAACGTGACGAAGCCGGGCGACGCCAACCCGCAGGGGTTCGTGATCACGTCCTGCGCCATGTCCGAATGCCTGGAGGCCGCCGCGGAAGAAATCGCGCGCGATGTGCCGCCGCGCCGGGCCGGCTTCCGCCGCGGTGTCGGCTACGCGGCCATGTTCCATGTGGCGGGAGGCGCGCGCATCTACCGCTCCGACGGCTGCGGCGCCATCGTGCGCATGGACGATTTCGGTAAGGTGTCACTGATTACCGGCGCCACCGAGATCGGGCAGGGCTCCGAGACGGTGCTCGCGATGATCGTGGCGGAGACGCTCGGCATCCCGCTCGCGCGCGTGGAGGTCGTCAACTCCGATACCACGGTGAAGCCGTGGGACGTGGGCGCCCACGCCAGCCGCACCACCTTCATCGCGGGCAACGCGGCGCGCCTGGCCGCCGAGAAGCTGCGCGGCGAGCTGCTCGCGATGGCCGCCGAGCAGCTCGACGAGCCCGCGGCGCGGCTGACGCTCGCCGAGGGCGCCGTCTTCGTCACCGCGGAGCCGCAGCGCCGCCTGCCGTACGAGCGCGTGGCGCGCGGCGGCCACTACCGCGACGCCGGCCGTACGCTGGTGGCGGAGGCGTTCTATGATCCGCCTACCTCCATGCTCGACAAGGACCTGCACGGCAACGTCTCCGCCGCCTACGGCTTTGCCGCCCAGGCCGTGCTGCTCGACGTGGAAGAGGCGACGGGCCGCATCGAGGTGCTCAGGATTGCCTCCGCCCACGACGTCGGGCGCGCGCTCAACCCCCTCGCCGCCGAAGGGCAGATCCACGGCGGCATCCACATGGGCCTCGGCTATGCCCTTACCGAGCACCTCGTGGTGGAGGAGGGCCAGGTGCTGTCCGCCACCTTCATGGACTACGCGCTCGTGAAGGCGGACGAGATGCCCGCCATCGCCGTGCGCCTCATCGAGAGCATCGACGCGGAGGGGCCCTTCGGCGCCAAGGGCCTCGGCGAGTCCGGCGTGATCCCCGTGGCGGCGGCGGTGGCGAACGCGGTCAAGGACGCCATCGGCATCCGCTTCACCGAGCTCCCCATCACCCCCGCCCGCGTGCACGCGGCGCTGGCGGCGCAGAGCTTGTGAGGGCGTGGGCGCCGCCGTATGATCTTACCGTGGAGGATCCGGTATGACGGGTGCCAAATCGGTAAGACTGAGCCAGAAGGGGCAGTTCGTGATCCCCAAAGAGATGCGGGATGCGCTTGGCGTGAAAGAAGGCGACGAGCTGCTCGTCATTTTGGAGAAGGGCCGCATGATTCTCACGCGGCCCCGCGAGTACGCGAAACGGACGAGAGGCGCTCTGCGGGGTACGTGGGGCACCGCCGGCACCATCTCCCGCCAGCTTACTCGGGAACGGCGCACATGGCGGTAGCATCCACCCGGCTCGCGGCCGATCTGAGGAAGTTTCGGCGAGTCGTGCTCGACAGCTCCGTGCTGATTTACCACCTGGAGGACACGGAGCCCTACTCGGAACTGACGGAGGCCGCCTTCGCGGCGATCGCGGGCGGAGTTCCAGCGGCGATCGTGTCCACCATCTCGGTGACGGAGCTGTTCGTCAAACCGTACATCGACCGTCGTCCCGACCGAGTGGCCGCGCTGGAACGCTTTCTTGGCTCGTTGCCGAACACCGATCTGGTAGCGCCCGGATATCCGATTGCCAAGGATGCCGCTCGTCTGCGGGCCCGGTACGGAGTCCGGGTGCCCGATGCACTGCTGCTTGCCACCGCTCGCCTCGAGGGCGCGCGTGCATTTGTGACGAACGATGCGGCCCTGAAGAAAGTGAAAGGCGAGGGATTCACAGTGGTCGTGCTCGATGAATACCTCTAGAGACGAATGATTCGTCTCACGTCAGCGGTCGCGTCCCTGCTGTTCGCCTTTGGGATCCTCGCCGCGCCGGGCGAGGGGGCGGACGTGCGCCGGGTGGGCGTGCTCTCGCTCGGTCCGTCGGGGCCCTCCGCCGGCCGCGACGCCTTCGTGGAGGAGCTGCGTACCGCGGGTTACGTCGTAGGACGCAACCTCGCCGTCGAGTACCGGTTCGCCGATGGCAATCGCGATTGGCTGCAGGCGCTCGCGCGCGAGCTGGTCGCGCACAAGGTGGAGGTGATCGTCGCCGAGCGCGGGCAGGCGACCCGGGCGGCGAAGGCGGTCACGGAATCCATCCCGATCATCATGGTGGGCAGCAGCGATCCCATCGGTACGGGGATCGCGGCCAGCCTCGCGAAGCCGGGCGGCAACGTGACGGGGCTGACGCTGGACTCCACCGAGGTCAGCGCCAAGCGCCTCCAGCTCCTCAAGGAGCTGCTACCGCGAATGTCACGCGTGGCCGTCCTGCTCAACGCGAGCGATCCCGGCAAGGCGCTGGAGCTGCGCAACCTGTGCGAGACCGTACCCACGATGCACGTGACGCTGGAGGCGGTGGCTGTCAAGGAGGGGGCGGAGGTGCCGGCTGCGCTCACCACCATCACGCGCCTGCATCCGGCTGCGCTCATCGTGCTTGCCGATCCCCTCACCACCGCCCATCGCCAGGCGATCATCGATTTCGCCGCCACGCGCCGCTTGCCCGCGATGTACGAGCTCGCCGTTTTCGCCGACGCCGGTGGCCTCGCCGCCTATGGCCCGAGCTTTCCCGATCTCTTCCGCCGCGCCGCGGGCATGGTGGACAAGGTCCTGCGCGGGACGAAGCCCGGTGACATTCCCATCGAGCAGCCCACGACGTTCGAGCTGATTCTGAACCTCAAGACGGCCCGGCAGCTCGGCGTGACGCCGCCGCCCTCTGTCCTCGTGCGCGTGACCCGCGTGATCGAATGAACCTCTTCGACGGGGTGCGCGTGCTCGATCTCTCCCGGATGCTCGCGGGGCCGTACGGCTCCATGCTGCTCGCCGACATGGGCGCGGAGGTGATCAAGATCGAGGAGCCCGGCGGCGGCGACGCCATGCGGGAGATGGGACCGCCCTTCCTGGCGGAGGGCGAGTCGGCGTATTTCCTCGCCATCAACCGCAACAAGAAATCCGTCGCGCTCGATCTCACCAAGCCCGAGGGGCGCGAGGTGTTCCTCGACCTCGTGGCGCAGGCCGACGTCGTCTGGGAAAACTTTCGGCCCGGGGTCATGGAGCGCCTTCGGTGCGATTACGCCACGCTGGCGGAGATCAATCCGCGGCTGGTGATGTGCTCCATCTCCGCCTACGGCCAGGAGGGGCCGTACCGCGACTGGCCCGCGTTCGACCTCGCGCTGCAGGCGATGGGGGGCGCCATGTCGCTCACGGGCGAGGCCGGTGGATCGCCGGTGCGCATGGGCCTGCCGATGGGCGATCTGTCGGGCGGCATGTTCGCCGCCTTTGCGGTGGCGGGCGCGCTGCTGCGCCGCGCGCGCACGGGCCAGGGCGCGCACGTGGACCTGTCGCTGCTCGATTGCCAGGTTTCGCTGCTCGGCTACATCGCGCAGTACTTCTGGACGGACGGCCGCGTGCCGGCGCCCATGGGCTCCGCCCACGCTTCCGTGGTGCCGTACCAGGCGCTCGCCACGCGCGACGGCCATCTCATCGTGGCCGTCTTCGAGCGCTTCTGGTCCGGCTTCTGCCGCGCCGTCGGGCATCCGGAATGGACGGCGGATGCGCGCTTCGCCGGCAACGCCGACCGCGTGGCGCATCGTGAGGAGCTCATGGCGCTCGTGGAGCCGCTGTTCACGGAGCGCGGGACGGCCGAGTGGCTCGAGCGGCTGCGTGCCGAAGGCGTGCCGGTGGCGCCCATCCAGTCGGTCGATCGCGTCCTCGACGACCCTCAGGTCCGCCACCGCCGGATGGTCGTGGACATGATGCACGCGCGGCATGGCACGCTGCCCACGCTCGGCACACCCATCAAGGTGGACGGCGCCATGGGCCTCGAGGTGGCGCCGCCGCCGGGCCTGGGCGAGCACACGGTGAGCGTGCTCACGGAGCTGTTGAAGTACGGCGGCGAGCGCATCGCGGCGCTGCGTGCGCGGGGAGCCATCGCATGAACGTCGCGGTGCTGGGGGGCAGTCACGGCGCCTTTGCCACGGCAGCGGATCTGACGCTCGCCGGCCATCGCGTACGCTTGTGGCGCCGTTCGGAGGCGGACGTGGCGCCCCTCGCGAAATCCAGGACGATCACGCTCGTCGCCGAGGCCCGCCTGGGACCGGCGCGACTGGAGGCGGTGACCGCCGACATGGCGCAGGCTGTGCGGGAGGCGCAGGTGGTGATCGTGCCGCTGCCGGCCACCACGCACGAGGACGTGGCGCAGCGGCTGGCTCCGCACCTGACGGCGGAG
>JBKKCN010000794.1:0-8060 GCA_046712525.1 Candidatus Rokuibacteriota bacterium | reverse complement strand
GTCGGCCAGGCGCAGCACGTGCGCGGGGACATTGGCATGCACGCCGACCTCGGTCGCCAGCGCGCGGCCGTCGAGGCTCGTGAGCACGGTGACGCCCAGACAGAGCGGGCGGGCGACCTTGAACTCCGTGGCCGCCTTCGCCGCCGCTTCCGAGGCCGCGCGCATCATCGCGATGCCACCGCTCGCGTGCACGTTCAGCATGAAGACGCCGAGCCGGGTGGCCTCCCGCACCGCGCCCGACACCGTGTTCGGGATGTCGTGGAACTTGAGATCGAGGAAGACGCGGAAGCCGCGCTTCAGCGCGGCCTCCACGGCGGCGGGGCCGGCGGCGGTGAAGAGCTGCGAGCCGATCTTGACGGCGGTGACGGCGCCCGCGAGCCGGTCGAGGAGGGCGTCGGCGTCCTTCTGCGACTCCACGTCCAACGCGACGAGAATGCGGTCGCGGGCTTCAGCCATCCGCGTGGTACTCCTGCAGGCTGAACACGCGGAGCTCACCCTTGAGCAGCGATTCGATGGCGCCGAGGGCGGCCTGGGCGCCGTCGACGGTGAGGTAGTAGGGAATGTTATAGCTGACCGCGGTGCGCCGGAGCATGTAGGAGTCTTTGCGGGCGCGCCCGTCCTCCGGCGTATTGAACACGAGGGCGATCTCGCCGCGCTTCATGAGGTCGATGACGTTGGGCCGGTCTCCTTCCAGCACCTTGTAGACGATCTCCGCGCTCAGCCCCTGGCGCTCCAGCACCTTGGCGGTGCCGACGGTGGCCACGAGCGAGAACCCCATCTCCACGAGCCGGCGTGCGAGCGCGGTCACCGCGCGCTTGTCCTGCTTCTTGACGGACACGAACACCTTGCCGGAGGCGGGCAGCGCCGAGCCCGCCGCGATCTGCGACTTGAGATACGCCTTGCGGAAATCCCGGTCGAGGCCCATGACCTCGCCGGTGGATTTCATCTCGGGGCCGAGCACGACGTCGACACCGGGGAACTTGATGAAGGGAAACACCGCCTCCTTCACCGCGATGTGGCGCAGCTCACGCTCTTCCACGTGGGCAAAGGCGGCCACGCTCTCGCCCAGCATGGCGCGGGTGGCGATCTTGGCAAGAGGGACGCCGATGGCCTTGGAGACGAAGGGCACCGTGCGCGACGCGCGCGGGTTCACCTCCAGCACGTAGGTGGTGTCGTGGCGGATGGCGAACTGCACGTTGATGAGACCCACCACGCCCAGCGCCTTGGCGAGCGCCTTCGTCTGCGCGCGCAGCGTCCGCACCTGCTCCTCGTCGAGCGAGTACGGCGGCAGCGCGCAGGCGGCGTCGCCGGAGTGCACGCCCGCTTTCTCGATGTGCTCCATGACGCCGCCCACCACCACGCGCGTGCCGTCGGAGACGGCGTCCACGTCGATCTCCACCGCGTCCTCGAGAAACTTGTCGATGAGGATGGGATGGTCGGGGGCGGCCGCCACCGCCTCTCCCACGAACTGGATGAGGTCCTGGTCGTCGTAGACGATGCGCATGGCGCGCCCGCCCAGCACGTAGGAGGGACGGACCAGCACCGGATAGCCGATGGCCTGCGCGATGGTGCGCGCCTCGCCGAGGGAGCGCGCGGTGGTGCCCGCCGCCTGTGCGAGCCCCAGCTCGGTGATGAGGGCGTTGAAGCGCTGGCGGTCCTCGGCGCGGTCGATGGCGTCGGGCGAGGTGCCCAGGATGGGCACACCCGCCTCTTGCAGCGGCACCGCGAGCTTGAGCGGGGTCTGGCCGCCGAACTGCACGATGACGCCGAGCGGCTGCTCTTTTTCGACGACGTTGAGGACGTCCTCCAGCGTCAGCGGCTCGAAGTAGAGGCGGTCGGAGGTGTCGTAGTCGGTGGAGACCGTCTCCGGGTTGCAGTTGATCATGATCGCTTCCACGTCCAGCTCCTTGAGCGCGAAGGCGGCGTGGACGCAGCAGTAGTCGAACTCGATGCCCTGGCCGATGCGGTTGGGGCCGGAGCCGAGGATGACGACCTTGCGCCGGGCGGTAGGCGGCGCCTCGTCCTCGTCCTCGTAGGTAGAGTACAGGTACGGAGTGTGCGCCTCGAACTCCGCCGCGCACGTGTCTACCGTCTTGAAGGTGGCCGTGATGCCGGCGCGCCGGCGGAGCGCCCGGATATCGCCTTCAACCAACCCCGTCAGCTGCGCGATGCGGCGGTCGGCGAAGCCCATCTGCTTGGCGCGCCTCAGCACGAGCGGTTCCGTGAGCGCCCCCCGCGTGATCTCCGTCTCGAAGTCGACGATCTCCTTGAGGTTCTCGAGGAACCAGGGGTCGATCTTCGTGAGGCCGTGGATGTCCGCCGTGGTCATTCCCGCGCGGAGAGCGTCGCCGATGGCGAAGAGGCGATCCGGGTTAGGTACGCGCAGTAGATGCCGCAACTCTTCTTCCGGGAGCACGCGGTCGAGCGTGAGCCCCCAGCGGTCCTGCTCGAGCGAGCGGATCGATTTCTGAAGCGCCTCCTTGAACGTGCGCCCGATCGCCATCGCCTCCCCCACCGACTTCATCTGCGTGGTGAGGGTGGTGTCGGCCTCCGGGAATTTCTCGAAGGCCCAGCGCGGGAACTTGACCACGCAGTAGTCGAGCACGGGCTCGAAGGAGGCCGGCGTCTCGCGAGTGATATCGTTGCGGATCTCGTCGAGCCGGTAGCCCACCGCCAGCTTGGCGGCGATCTTGGCGATGGGGAAGCCCGTGGCCTTGGAGGCGAGCGCGGAGGAGCGCGAGACGCGCGGGTTCATCTCCACCACCACCTGCTTGCCGTTCTCCGGATTCACCGCGAATTGGATATTCGACCCCCCCGTCTCCACACCGATCTCGCGAATGATGGCGACGGCGGCGTCCCGCATGAGCTGGTATTCCTTGTCCGTGAGCGTCTGCGCGGGGGCGACGGTGATCGAATCTCCCGTGTGCACGCCCATGGGATCGACGTTCTCGATGGAGCAGATGATGACCACGTTGTCGGCGAGGTCGCGCATCACCTCCAGCTCGAACTCTTTCCAGCCGATCACGGATTCCTCGATGAGCACGGTGCCGAGGGGGGACATCTGCGTGCCCCAGCGCACCGCGTCCTCCAGCTCGTCGGGGTTGTACGCGATGGAGCCGCCCGTGCCGCCGAGGGTGAAGGAGGGCCGGATGATGGCGGGATACCCCGTTGTGCACACGATCGCCTTCGCATCCTCGAAGGAGCGCGCGTAACCGGAGCGGGGCAGCGTGAGGCCGATCTTCTCGATGGCCTGCTTGAAGAGCTCGCGGTCCTCCGCTTTCTTGATGGCGGGAATCTTGGCGCCGATGAGCTCCACGCCGAAGCGGGCGAGGGTGCCGTCCTCCGCGAGCGCCACCGCGAGGTTGAGCGCGGTCTGCCCTCCCAGCGTGGGCAGCAGCGCCTGCGGCCGCTCCCGCTCGATGATCTTCGCCAGGAACTCCGGTGTGAGCGGCTCCACGTAGGTGCGGTACGCGAGCTCGGGGTCGGTCATGATGGTAGCGGGATTGGAGTTCACGAGGACGACCTCGTATCCCTCCTCGCGCAGCGCGCGGCACCCCTGCGTGCCGGAATAATCGAACTCGCACGCCTGGCCGATGACGATGGGGCCCGATCCTATGATAAGGATTCTTTTTATATCGGTGCGTTTCGGCATGCGTGCGCTCCGGTTCCCGGCCTACTCCTCGACGAGGCCATACACGATCGACGTCTCCGGTGCCGCCTCTTCCCGCTTGTACAGCACGTCGTCGATACGACCGCTGCCCACCCACACCACCTGGCCGTCGCCCCAGAGCTGCTCGCCGAGCACGCTCATGCGCTTTTCCACGCGCTCCTTGATGGCGTGCGCCTCCAGGGAGGCGTCGCTCTGCGACGTGAAGGAGGCCCACTCGGGCTTCTGCCCGCCGCCCTCGAGCTTGCGGTACGAGATCAGGTATTTCGGCATCTCCCGATCACGCTCCTTTCTTGTGTCCGGACATGAGATTCGTGAACCGTTCGAAGAGGTAGCTCGCGTCGTGGGGCCCCGGTGATGCCTCGGGGTGGTACTGCACCGAGAAGACGGGCCACTCGCGGTGGCGCATCCCCTCGCACGTGTCGTCGTTGAGGTTCGTGTGCGTCGGCTCCCAGCCCCGGGCGGCGACGGAGGCGGGATCGACGGCGAAGTTGTGATTCTGCGACGTGATCTCCACGCGGCCGGTCGCGATGTCCTTCACCGGATGGTTGGCGCCGTGATGACCGAAGGACAGCTTGTACGTGCGGCCGCCCGCGGCGAGGCCGAGGATCTGGTGGCCGAGGCAGATGCCGAACACCGGAACCTTGCCGAGCAGGCCGCGCACCGACTCCACGAGGTACGGCACGCCCTCGGGATCGCCGGGGCCGTTGGAGAGGAGCACGCCGTCGGGTTTGCGCTCGAGCACCGCCGCCGCGGGCGTGGAGGCCGGCACCACCGTCACTTCGCACCCCGCCGTGCGCAGCTGTCGCAGGATGTTGAACTTGATCCCGGCGTCGTAGGCGACGACGGAGAAGCGCGGCGCAGGGGGGGCAACGTAGCCGCGGGTGAGATCCCATTCGCCCTCCGTCCACGTGAAGGGCGCGGCCGCCGTCACCTCGCTCACGAGGTCGCGTCCGACGAGGCCGGGTAGCGCGCGCACGTGCTCCAGCACGCGCGCTCCGTCGGTGTCGGTGGAGGAGATGATGCCGTCCTGCGAGCCGTGATCGCGCAGATGCCGGGTGAGCGCGCGCGTGTCGATCCCCTGCAGGCCCACGATCCCGTGCGTCTTCAGATAGCGGTCCAGGCTTACCCGCCCGCGCCAGCTCGAGGGGCACGCGGAGGCCTCCTTGACGATGAGGCCGTTGGCCCACGGGCGAGCGGATTCCACGTCTTCCTCGTTGATTCCGTAGTTGCCGATCATCGGGTAGGTCATGGTCACGATCTGCCCTCGGTACGAGGGGTCCGTGAGGATTTCCTGGTATCCGGACATGGCCGTATTGAAAATGACTTCGCCCGAAGTTTCGCCCTCGGCGCCGAGTGGCGCGCCGCGGAACGTACGGCCGTCGCGCAGGACGAGGATCGCCTCCTTGATCTTCATGACACCGACACCACCGTGCCACCTACGACCGTCTTCCACGGACCGCCGCGCAGGCGCCAGCCGCCGAAGGGCGTGTTGCGGCTGCGCGACTTGAAGCGGGCGGGATCGACGACGGCGTCGGATTCCAGATCGAGGATCGTGATGTCGGCAGGCGCGCCCGGGGACAGCGTGCCCCCGGGCAGATCGAGTAGCCGGGCGGGATCGCGGCTCATCCGCGCCACCAGGGTGGCGAGTGGCAGAAGGCCCGGGCGCACGAGCCGGTCGAGCAGGAGGGCCACCGCCGTCTCGAGGCCGACGATGCCGTTGGCGGCGCGCTCGAACTCGCCTTCCTTCTCGGAGAGCGCGTGGGGCGCGTGGTCGGTGGCGATGCAGTCGATGGTGGCGTCGGCGAGGCCTTGCAGCAGCGCCTCCGTATCGTGCTTGGTGCGCAGGGGCGGCGCCATCTTCGTGTTGGAATCGAAGTCGCGCACGGCGTCCTCCGTGAGGAGGAGGTGATGCGGGGTGACCTCGGCAGTCACGTGCACGCCCCGCGCCTTGGCCTCGCGCACGAGCCGCACCGCGCCCGCCGTCGACAGGTGCGCGATGTGCACGTGCGCGCCCGTGAGCTCGGCGAGCAGGATGTCACGGGCCACCATCACGTCCTCCGCCGCCGCCGGAATGCCGGGGATGCCGAGCTCCGTGGAGACGGCGCCTTCGTTCATGGCGCCGCCCCGCGCGAGGTTGTGATCTTCGGCATGGCTGATGATGGGGCGGCCGAAGGGCAGCGTGTATTCCATCGCGCGCCGATAGAGCGCGGCGTCCATGACGCACTTGCCGTCGTCGGAGAAGGCCACGCAGCCTGCCTCCGCCAGCTCCGCGAGCTCGGCGAGCGCCTCCCCTCGCAGCCCGCGCGTGACGGCGCCGATGGGATGCACGCGCACGACGCCTTCACTGGCGGCCTTGGCGAGAATGTAGTCGGTGACGGCGCGGTTGTCGTTGACCGGGTTCGTGTTGGCCATGCAGCACACGGCCGTGAAGCCGCCCGCCGCCGCCGCCCGCGTGCCCGTGGCCACCGTCTCCTTGTACTCGTAGCCGGGCTCTCGCAGGTGCACGTGGATGTCGATGAAGCCGGGACAGACAATCTTGCTGGTGGCGTCGATGATGGTGACGTCGGCGGTGGCGGCGAGCGCGTGGCCCACCCGCTCGATCCGGCCCGCGCTCACGAGAACGTCCTGCACGCCGTCCACGGAGTTGGCGGGGTCGATGACGCGTCCGTTCCGGATGAGCACGCTCATGCGGGCTCCTTGGCGCCCGCCAGCAGCAGCAGCACGCCCATCCGCACCGCCACGCCCTTGGACACCTGATCGAGGATCACCGAGTACGGCCCGTCGGCGACCTCGGGGGAGAGCTCCACGCCGCGGTTGACGGGTCCGGGATGCATGATCAACACGTCGGGCCGTGCGGAAGCGGCCAGCTTGTCGAGCGACAGCCCCCAGTAGCGCGAGTACTCCCGCAGGGACGGGATGAGGCCCGCGTGCATGCGCTCCTGCTGGAGGCGCAACATCATGATCACGTCCACGTCGCGGATGGCGTCCTCCAGCCGGTAGCTCACCTTGCAGCCGAGCTCCTGCACGTAGGGCGGGATGAGCGTGGGCGGCCCCGCCACCGTCACCGTCATCCCGAGCTTGCGCATGCCGTGGATGTTGGAGCGCGCCACGCGGCTGTGCGCGATGTCTCCCACGATGGTGACGGACAGGCCTTCGAAGTGCCCTTTCTTCTCACGAATGGTCAGGAGGTCGAGGAGCGCCTGCGTGGGGTGCTCGTGAGCGCCGTCTCCCGCGTTCACGATGGAGCACGACAGCTCGCGCGCGAGGATGGTGGGGGCGCCCGCGCACGCGTGGCGGACGACCACCACGTCGGGACTCATGGCCGCGATGTTCTTGGCGGTGTCGATGAAGCTTTCGCCCTTGGAGGCGCTGGAGCCGCTCGCGGAGAAGTTCACCACGTCGGCGGAGAGCCACTTGCCCGCGATCTCGAACGAGGTGCGCGTGCGCGTGGAGTTCTCGTAGAAGAGATTGACGATGGTCTTGCCGCGCAGGGCGGGCACCTTCTTGATCTCCCGGCCCGCGATCTCCTGCAGGGAGGCGGCGGTGTCGATGAGCGTCAGGATCTCCGGCGCCTCCAGCTCGCGGATCGTGAGCAAGTCCTTCCGCGTCCACCCCATGCTCAGGCCTCCTCGGGTTCTTCGATGACGACGCGGTCCTCGCCGTCGTGCTCCATGAGCCGCACCGCCACGCTCTCGCGCCGTGACGTGGGAAGGTTCTTGCCGATGTAATCGGGGCGAATGGGCAGCTCGCGGTGTCCGCGGTCCACGAGGATCGCGAGCTGGATCATCTGCGGTCGGCCGAGGTCGATGAGGGCGTCGAGGGCGGCGCGGATGGTGCGGCCGGTGAAGAGGACGTCGTCCACCAGGATGACCGTCTTGTCCTTGATCGAGAACGGAATGTCGGTGCCGCGGATGACGGGCGCGCCGCGCATGCCGAGGTCGTCGCGGTAGAGGGTGATATCGAGCGTGCCCACGGGCGGCGAGGCGCCGTCGATGGTCGCGATCTTCGCCACCAGGCGCTGCGCGAGGCTGACGCCGCGGGTGCGGAGGCCGACGAAGGCGAGGTTCTTCGCCCCGCCGTTGCGTTCGAGGATCTCGTGCGCGATGCGGGTGAGCGCGCGGTCGAGAGCGGTGGCGTCGAGAACCTGGGCTTTTTCCCTGTAGCGGGGCGGTGGCGTGGTCATGTGTCCTCTCCTTGCGAGCCTCTCCGGGCTCGCTTAAAGGAAAGCGCGGCGCTAACCTGCGATGACTCTACATGCGCGTCGTGTGCGGTGTCAACCCACATGGGGGCCGCGACGGGCCCCCAAGCCCCCGTCCGCTCGGCAGCGCCCCGGCAAAAGCCGTGGCGCTCCTCGAAATCCCCGTCCGCTCGGCAGCGCCCCGGCAAAAGC
>JBKKCN010000793.1:0-3136 GCA_046712525.1 Candidatus Rokuibacteriota bacterium | reverse complement strand
TCACCGGCGTCGGGGGGCGTGAATCCCGTGATGAGATCGAACAGCGTCGACTTGCCGGCGCCGTTGGGCCCGATGATGCCGACGAGCTCGCCGGGGCCGACGTCGACGGACACATTGATGTTGGCGGCGACGCCGCCGAAGCGCTTGCTGAGGGCGTGTACCGAGAGCAGGCTCACGGCGCCGCGCGCAGCCGGCGCCACCGGCGCGCGAGCCCCACGAGGCCCGCCGGCTGGACCACCGAGATGATCATGATGAGGGCGCCGTAGATGAGGAGGTCGATGGCCTTGCCGGTGCCGCCGAGATAGACACGCGTACCTTCGCTGAGCGGCACGAGCACGGCGGCGCCGATGAGCGGACCCCACATCGTCCCCACTCCTCCCAGCACCGCCACGAGGCAGATCAGGATCGACAGCGACAGCGCGAACACCGACTCCGGATCGATGAAGAGCACGTACTGCGCGTAGAAGGTCCCGCACATGGCGGTGAGGCCCGCCGACAGCCCCATCGCCCGCTGCTTGTAGCGCGCGACGGGAATGCCGAGACTGGCGGCCGCCCCCGCATCTTCCCGAATGGCACGGAAGTAATAGCCGGTGCGGGAGCGCTCGAGGCGGCGCGTGATGGCGAGCGCGATGAGCAGCAGACCGAGCGCGATGTAGTAGTACGCCTGCTTGTTCTGGTGGAACTGGAGATTGACGACGGAGTCGGGCCGCTTGATGGGCAGGAAGAGGCCGCGCGCAGCGCCGATCCAGTCCCAGTTCACGGCGACGATGTGCACGATCTCGCCCACGGCGATGGTGGCGATGGCGAAGTAGTGGCCGTGCAGACGGAACACCGGATAGCCGATGGCTTGCGACAGCGCCACCGCGAGCAGCGCGCCCGCCACCATCCCCGCCCACGGCGTGAGGTCGAAGGTCTTCACCAGCATGCTGGAGGTGTAGGCGCCGGTGCCGAAGAAGACCGCGTGGCCGAGCGAGATCTGGCCGCAGTAGCCGGCGAGGAGGTTCCAGGCCTGGGCGAGGGTGGCGTAGAGAAAGATGGTGATGAAGACGTGGCGCGGGAAGGGCTGCGTGACGACGAGGGGAAAGGCGAGCAGGAGGAGGAGACCACCGAGGCCGACGGCAAGGCGCGCGCGCCCCATCGCCGGCTAGAACCGGCCGAAGAGGCCCTGCGGCCGCCACAGCACGACTGCGAGATACAGCGCGAAGACGACGACGTACTTGAAGGAGGGAGCGATGACGAGCCCGCCGATCACTTCCACGAGGCCCACCACCACGCCGCCCACGAGCGTGGCGGGTACATTGCCGAAGCCGCCGAGGGCGACCGCCACATACGCGAGGAGTGCGAAGGAGCCGCCCACCTCGGGGAAGACGTAGAAGAACATCGTGAGCAGCGCCCCCGCCACGCCCACGCACGCGGCGCCGATGCCCCAGCCGAGCGCGAACATGCGCTCGGTGTCGATGCCCATCAACGAGGCGGCCTGCCGGTCCTGCGCCGTCGCTTGCAGCGCCATGCCCGTCTCCGTGCGCGTGATGAACCAGTAGAGGAACGCGAAGGCGGCGAGGGCGCCCACACTGGCGACGAGCTGGGGGAGGCCGATGAAGATCCCGCCCGCCGACACGCGGCCGTGCACGAGGGGATCCTTGACGAGGTGGAAATCGACACCCCACAGCGCCTGCGCCGCCGAGCGCAGGAAGACGCCGAGGCCGAAGGTGGCGAAGATCTGCGCGAGCATGGGCGCGCCCAGGATGAAGCGGATGAGCCCGTAATAGGTCGCCACCCCGAGCGCGGCGAGCCCCGCCACCGTGAGCGGCAGGGAGAGGAGAGGATCGAGGCCCGCCAGCGACCACGCCCAGAAGGATCCGAACATGGCGAGCATGAGGAATTCACCGTGGGCGAAGTTCACGATCTCCATGAGACCGAAGATCAGCGACAGCCCCGCCGCGATGAGCGCGTAGACGAATCCCATGAGGAGCCCGCCCACGACGCCCTGGAGGAGGACTTCGGCCGTCAGGCTACTTGCGGTCCTTCCACGCCGGCAGCGGGTACACGACGTCCTTGGCCGCGAGCTCGAAGGGATAGATCGTCGCGTACTGGCCGTTCTGCACCTGCTGCAGGATGGCGCGCACGCCCGTGTTCTGGCCCTTGTCGTCGAACTTCACGCCCGACCACGGCATGATGAGCTGCTCGGGGGGGATGTTGGTGGCCACCAGCGCCTTGCGGATGTCCTCCGGGTTCGTCGACTTCGCGCGATTGATGGCGTCGGCGAGGGTGAGGAAGCCCGTGAAGGCGCGCGCGGGCACGTCGGAGATCTCGCGTCCGCCCTGCTTCTTGAAGAGCTCGTTCACCTGCGCGATGAGCGGCTTCTTGGCGGCGAGGTCGAGCGCGAAAGGCGCGCGCGTGATGTGGCCCTCCACGTCCTTGCCCATCTCGCGCACGAAGGTGGGATCCGTCCAGCCCGCGTTCTGCGCCAGGATCATCTTCGGGTTGTAGTCGAGGTTCTTGGCCGTGCGCACGAAGAGAATGGCGTCGTTGGTGTAGGACGACGGCAGGAGCACGTCCGGGTTGGCGGCCTTGAGGCGGCCCACCTCGGCGTCGAGGTTCGTGGCCTTGTCGCGGTAGGTGATCTTCACCGCCACCTCGTACCCGTGCTTCTTGGCCAGCTCCTCTTGCACCTTGGCGGAGTCGGAGCCGAACTGCGTGGCCTCGTGCATGATGCCCAGCGTCTTCAGCTTCATCCCGCGCCGCTTCTCGAGATCCTTCATGAAATCGAACATCGCCACGCTGAAATGCCCGTCGTGAGGCGAGGTGCGGAAGAACCACTGGAAGCCCCGCTCCGTGAGGGCCGGCGACGACGATTCCGCGTTGACGAAGGGGATGCCGTGGCGCTCCGCGACCTGGGCGGCGGTGCCGGTGACCCCGGAGAAGTAGGCACCGAAGAGCGCGTGCACCTTTTCCTGGGTGATGAGCCGTTCCGCCTCCGACTGCCCGATGTCCGGCTTGCCCTGGTGGTCGACGATGACGAGGCGGATCTTGGCCCCGCCCAGATTGGGCAGGCCTTCGCCCTTGCCAAGAGGCACGTTGATATCGTGGTTCGCGTTGACGATGTCCGTGGCCAGCTTCACCGCGTTGACAGCGT
>JBKKCN010000792.1:0-13035 GCA_046712525.1 Candidatus Rokuibacteriota bacterium | reverse complement strand
GGGTTGTCGAGCGAAATACCGGGCACTGGCGCCGACGCTGACGGAGCGGTCGCGCCGCGTGTGGGCGGCGACCGAGGCGCGCGCCCTCGGCCGGGGCGGCACGGCCCTGGTGGCGCGGGCCACGGGCATTTCGACCTCGACGATCGGCCGCGGGCTCAGCGAGCTGCGCTCGCGCGTCCGGGTGCCGCCGGGCCGCGTGCGGCGGCCGGGTGGGGGGCGGAAGCGGACGATCGACAAGGACCCCACGCTGCTGCGCGATCTGGAGGGGCTGGTCGAGCCGACCACCTCGGGGGCTCCGGACTCCCCGTTGCGGTGGACCGCCAAGAGCACCCGGACCCTGGCGCGGACGCTGCAGAGCATGGGCCACCGCGCCAGCCACCAACTCGTGCGCGAGCTCTTGAGCGCCGCCGGGTACAGCTTGCAAGCGAACCGCAAGACCCGCGAAGGATCGTCGCACCTCGACCGGGACGCCCAGTTCCGCCACATCACCGCGCAGGTCCGCCAGTTCCAGGCCGCGCGGCAGCCAGTGATCTCGGTGGACACGAAAAAGAAGGAGTTGGTGGGCGATTTCAAGAATGCCGGACGGGCGTGGCGCCCGACGGGCCAGCCCGAGACCGTGCGGGTGCACGACTTCCTCATCCCCGCCCAGGGCAAAGCCGTGCCCTACGGCGTCTACGATCTCACCCGCAACGCGGGCTGGGTGAGCGTCGGGATCGACCACGACACCGCCAGCTTTGCCGTGCGCACGATCGGCCGGTGGTGGCAGAAGATGGGGCGCCCGCGCTACCGGCGTGCCCGCTCGCTGCTCATCACGGCCGATGCCGGAGGCAGCAACGGGGCCCGGCTCCGGCTGTGGAAGTGGGAGTTGCAGCAGCTGGCCAATCGCACGGGTCTCACGATCACGACCTGCCACTTTCCCCCGGGGACGAGCAAGTGGAACTCGATCGAGCATCGGCTCTTTTCGTACATCAGCCGTAACTGGCGAGGGCAGCCGCTGGTGAGTCTGGCGGTGATCGTCAACCTGATCGGCGCCACCCGGACGACCGCCGGCCTGCGGGTGCGGTGCGAGTTGGATCGGGGCACGTATCCGAAGGGCCGCACCATCTCCGATGAACAACTCGCCTCGCTCCGACTCACGCCCCATCGGTTTCACGCGGACTGGAACTACACGATCCATCCGCTTCGCCGACGATGACCGTTCCATTTATTGTCTTACGAGCCCTTAGCCGTTCAGGCCCCGGCAGGCGGGGACGAGGGCGGGGGCCTCGATGGGGCCTCCGCTCTCTGCCTCGTCGCTGCGGCTCCCATCGAGACCCCCGCCCTCGTCCCCGCCTGCCGCGCCCGTTCGCCGGTCGTGCTTTTCCCCGGCTCGCGTGGAGCTTCGGAAGTCGGTACAGTACGGGGGCGTTACCGATCTTCTGAGGTGTCGGAGGTTGTCTTGGATCCCTATCGTTTGCCGCGGACGGCTGTGCCTTCGCGTTATGACATTCGGCTGGAGCCCGATCTCGTCGGTCTTACGTTCAGGGGCGAGGAGACGATCACGCTCACCGTGACGGAGCCCGTGACCGAGATCACGATGAACGCGGTGGAGCTCGCCGTCGTGGAGGCGGTCGTCGAGGACGGGCGAGGGCGCTCGCTGCGGGGTACCGCCGTCGTGGACGAGGCGAGCGAGCGCTGCCGCCTCACGTTCTCGGAGGCGGTCGCGCCCGGCCAGTGGCGGCTGCGGCTCGTGTTTCGCGGCACGCTCAACGACAAGCTGCGCGGCTTCTATCGCTCCGTGTACAAGGATCCCGCCGGCGTGACGCGGACGATGGCGGCCACGCAGTTCGAGGCCACCGACGCGCGCCGCGCCTTCCCCTGCTGGGACGAGCCCGCCTTCAAGGCGGTCTTCTCGGTAACGATGGTGACCGAGCCCTCCCTCACGGTGGTCTCCAACACCGCCGTGAAGTCCGAGACGGTGGAGGAGGGCCGCAAGGTCGTCGCCTTCGCGGACACCATCAAGATGTCGACCTATCTCGTCGCCTTCGTGGTGGGCGAGCTGGAAGCGACGGAGCCCGTGCGCGTCGGGCGCACGCCGCTGCGCGTGTGGTGCGTGCCGGGCAAGAATCGGCTGGCGGCCTTCGGGCAGGAGATCGGGGCCGCGTCGCTGAAGTTCTTCGAGGAGTACTACGGCATGCCGTACCCCGGCGACAAGCTCGATCTCCTGGCCATCCCCGACTTCGCGGCGGGCGCCATGGAGAACATGGGCGCCATCACGTTCCGCGAGACGGCGCTCCTGGTGGACGAGAAGGCGGCCTCGCACGCGGAGCTCGAGCGCATAGCCGACGTGGTCGCGCACGAGAACGCGCACATGTGGTTCGGCGACCTCGTGACCATGACGTGGTGGAACGGCATCTGGCTCAACGAGGCCTTCGCGACCTTCATGGAGATGCTGGCTGTCGACGCGTGGAAGCCGGAGTGGCAGCGATGGGCCACCTTCGGCGCCTCGCGCGCGGCCGCGCTCGCGGTGGACGGCCTGCACAGCACGCGGCCCATCGAGTTTCCGGTCACGGCACCGCGCGAGGCGGACGCCATGTTCGACGTCCTCACCTATGAAAAAGGCGCCTCCGTGCTGCGCATGCTCGAACAGTACCTCGGGCCCAACGTGTTCCGCGAAGGCGTGCGGCAATACCTGAAGCTCCACCAGTTCGACAACGCCGACACCGGCGATCTGTGGGCGGCGCTGGGCACGGCGTCCAATCAGCCGATCCCGGCGGTCATGAACGGCTGGATCTTCAAGCCCGGCTATCCCGTGGTGACGGCGTCCCTCGACGAGGGCGGCCACCTCGTGCTCACCCAGCAGCGCTTCAACTATCTTCGCGAGCCGCTGCCGCCCGCGAAGGCGGAGCCGCCCTATCTCTGGCACATCCCGATCCAGATCCGCGTGGACGCCAAGGCCGGGACGGCCACGCAGCGAGTGCTGCTCACGGACGCGGAGGCACGCCTGCGGATGCCCGAGGGCGTGCGCAACGTGGTCGTGAACGAGGGCGGTGACGGCTTCTATCGCGTGCGCTACGCGGGCGACCTCCTGCAGCGCATGCTCGGCGCGCTCACCTCGATGGGATCCATCGAGCGCTTCAACCTCGTCAACGATGCGTGGGCAGTGACGGCGGCCGGCCTCATGACGGTGCCGGAGTACCTCGACGTCACCGCGCGCTTCCGCGACGAGCGCGACCGCAACGTGTGGTCGATCCTCATCGGCTCCATGGGCTCACTCAACCGGCTCCTGCGTCCCGCCGACCGTCCCCGGCTCGCCGCCTTCGTCCGCGATCGTGTGTCACCCGCCTTCGCAGCCCTCGGGTGGACGCCGCGACCCGGCGAGGACGAGCTCACGCGCCAGCTGCGAGGCGATCTCGTGCGCACGCTCGGCGTGCTCGGCAATGACCCCGGCGTGCAGGCGAAGGCGGCCGAGCTCTACGTGACCCATCTGGCCGACCCGGGCGCCGTCGATCCCAACGTGCTGCCTGCGCTCATCACCGTGCTCGCCCACGCGGGCGATGCCCGCCGCTACGAGGAGTTCCTCGCGCGCTTCCGCGCGGCCAGCACGCCGCAGGAAGAACAGCGCTATCTCTACGCCCTCACCGCCTTCCAGCACGTCGAGCTGCTGGAGCAGACACTCGCGCGCGCGATCAACGGTGAGATCCGCACGCAGGACGCACCCTTCGTCGTGCGCGCTCTGCTCATGAGCGTGTACGGCCGCGAACGGGCGTGGGAGTTCGTGAAGGCGAGCTGGGACACGATGGACCGCCTGTATCCCAAGCACGGGACGCGCCGCATGGCGGAGGGTGTGACGGGCCTCGCCACGCCGGAGCTGGAGGCGGACGTCCACCGCTTCTTCGCCGAGCGCAAGATCGACCTCGGCGGCAAGACTCTCGCGCAGTACCTGGAGCAGCTCCGCGTCGCCGTCACCCTTCGCGAGCGCTCCCTCACCGCGCTCTCCGGCTATCTCGCGAAGTTCTCCTGAGCACGGCACTGCGCGGTCCGCGCCTTCCATGACGTCGATCCTCGACGCGCGCACCTATCCGGAGGTGGTGCGGCAGTTTCGGTGGGAGGCGTTGTGGCAGCTGTTCGAGGGGAACCAGGAGCGGCTGAATCTCGCCACCGAGTGTGTCGATCGGCATCCCGCTGCGGCGACCGCGCTACGGCTGCAGCTCGAGGACGGGCGGCGGAAAGAATATTCGTTCGGTGATCTCGCCGCATGGTCGTCGCGCTTCGCGCGGTTTCTGGAAGCGGAGGGTGTGGAGCGGGGTGACGGGGTGGCGGTGATGCTGGAGCCGTCACTGGAGTTCTACGGGGCGGTGTTCGGCACGCTGAAGCGGGGGGCGGTGGCGGTGCCGCTCTTCACCCTGCTGGGGCCGGAAGGGCTGGCGCTGCGGCTCGACGATTGCCGGCCCCGCATGCTGCTGGTGGCTTCGGAGGGCGAGCGATGGCGCCGCCGCTTTCCGCACGTCCGTGTGGTCACCGTCGACGACGACTTCCTGCACCGTCTCGCCGCCGAGGACGGCCACTACGTGCCCGCCACGGCGGCGGACGACCTCGCCGTGCTGCAGTACACCTCGGGAACCACGCGCGGCCTGCCGGAAGCCGTGCGCCACACGCACCGTTCCGTGGTCACGCTCATGGTGGCGGCACTCTACGGCGTCGGCCTGCGCGCAGGTGACCGGTACTTCTGCCCGTCGTCACCCGCGTGGGGTCACGGTCTCTGGCACGGTACGATCGCGCCCCTCGCCCTCGGCATCGCGGTGGGCGCCTACTCGGGAAAGTTCCGCGCGGGGTGCCTGCTGGAGGCGCTCGAGCACTTCGAGATCACGAACCTGGCAGCGGCGCCCACTGTCTACCGCCTGCTGCGCAACTCGGGTCTCGTGGAGCATCACCGCCTGCGTCTCGAGAAGCTGTCCTTCACGGGCGAGCCCATGGACTCCGGCACGTGGGACTTCGTCGAGCGCGCCTTCGGCGTGGCGCCTTGCAGCATGTACGGCAGCACGGAGGTGGGCGTGATCCTCGTCAACTACCCGGGCTTCGCCGGCTACACGGTGCGGCGGGGCGCGCTCGGCAAGCCCGCTCCCGGCTGGGAGGTCGCCATCGTCGACGACAGCGGTGCGCCAGTGGTGGCCGCCAATACCCCGGGTGAGATCGCGGTGAAACGCCGATCGGGCTGGTTCAACATCAAGGACCGGGGGCACGTGGACGCCGACGGGTACTTCCACCACGGCGGCCGCTCCGACGACGTCATCATCTCGGCGGGGTGGACGATGAGCGCCGTGGAGATCGAGGACGCGCTCCTCGCGCATCCCGAGGTGCGGGAAGCGGCGGTAGTGGGCGTGGCCGACGCCGTGCGTGGCCAGATCCCGCGCGCCTACCTGGTGGCGGAGCGGCGCGACTCGGGCGTCGCGGCCGAGCTGCAGGACTTCGTGAAGACGCGTCTCCGCCTGCACGAGTACCCGCGCAGCGTGCAGTTCGTGGACGAGCTGCCGCGCACACCCGCGGGCAAGATCAACCGCAAGGCGCTGCGTGAGCGCGCACAGGAGATCCCGTGAGCTTTCCGACCATCACCGACGACGGCCTCGCGGCCCTGCGCGCCCTCGTCGGCAAGGAGATCCGCCGGCCGGAGCCGTACATCGAGGTCGCCACGCGCGACGCCATCCGGCACTGGGCGCACGGCATCGGCGACCGCAACCCTTTCTGGGCCGCGCAGCGCACGGCGCCTCCGACGATCCTGTTCGCCATGGACCGCCTCGTCTCCGGCTACGTGGGAGGCCTGCCCGGCATCCACGCCATGTACGCGGGCACCGACTTCCGCTGGCAGCGCCCGATCCCGGAGGGCACGCGCCTGGTAGGCCGCACCATCCTGCTCGACCTCGAGGACAAGGCGTCGAGCTTCGCGAAGCGGGCCATCAAGCAGACGTACCGCACGACGTTCGTGGACGACGCGGGGGGCGTGGTGTGCGAGGCCGACTCGTGGTGCTTCCGCACGGAGCGCGATGCCGCGCGCGAGCGCAAGAAGTATCCGCCGCTGGAGCCGCACCGCTACAGCGCGGACGCGATCGAGCGCATCCGCCGGGGCTACGAGACCGAGGAGGTCCGCGGCGCCACGCCGCGGTATTGGGAGGACGTCGCCGTGGGCGATCGCCTGCCCGAAGTCGTCAAGGGCCCTCTCACGGTGACCTCGATCATCGCCTTCGTGCAGGGCTGGGGCAGCCTCTACGTGCGCGCGCACGGCCTCGCCTTCGATCTCTTCGCGCGCCATCCCGCGCTCGCCATTCCGAATGCGTTCGGGGTGCCGGAGCCCCCGGAGCGGGTGCACTGGGACGAATCACTCGCCCGCGCCGTGGGCGTGCCGGCCCCGTATGACTATGGCCCCGAGCGCGTGGCGTGGCTCGGCCATCTCGTGACGAACTGGATGGGCGACACCGGCTTCCTCGCACGCCTGAACGCGCAGGTGCGCCGCCACAACCTGATCGGCGATACCACGTGGTGCCGCGCCACGGTGAGTGCGAAGTCCGCCGACCGGAGCGAGGTGACGCTCGACCTCACCGCCGTCAATCAGCGTGAGGAGCAGATCGCCCTCGGGCAGGCGCTGGTCGTGCTGCCCCGCCGCGCGCCGTAACGGGGACCGGTACCGGAGGCCACGATGGACACGGTATGGATCGAGATCGTGCTCATCGCCGTCGGCATCCTCGCCAACGGGTTCTTCGCGGGCTCCGAGATTGCGCTCATCTCCGCGCGCGCGAGCCGGCTCACACAGATGCGTGACGAGCATCGTCGCGGAGCGGTGGCGGCGTTGCGCCTCAAGACACACCCGGACACGTTCCTGGCCACCATCCAGATTGCCATCACGACCGTCGGCACCCTCGCCTCCGCCGTGGGCGGCGCCGCCGCCGTGGAGGCACTGACGCCGACGCTGATTCGCATGGGTCTGCCCGAGGCGGGCGCGGAGCCTGTCGCGCTGGTGCTGGTGATCGTCGTCATCACGTACTTCTCGCTCGTGCTGGGCGAGCTGGCGCCGAAGGGCATCGCCTTGCGCGCGCCCGAGCGGTACGCCTGCATGGTGGCGCCGGTGATCGAATGGCTCAGCCGCCGCTCGGCGGCCGTCGTCCGCATGCTCACCGCGTCCTCGCGCCTCGTGCTCGCCGCGCTGGGAATCTCGCGCACACAGGAATCGCCCTTCGTGACTGAAGACGAAGTGCGCTACCTCGTCAGCGAAGGCGCCGCCAAGGGCATCTTCGAGAAGGCGGAAGAAGAGCTGGTCCACAACGTGTTCGAGTTCGCCGACACCATCGTGCGCGAGATCATGGTGCCGCGCACGGTCATCCAGGCGCTCGACGTCGACACGCCGCCCGCGGAGGTCTTGCGCAAGGCCAGTGAGATCGGACACTCGCGCATCCCGGTGGTCCGTGGATCGATCGACCGCCCGGTGGGCACCCTCGTCATCAAGGATCTGCTCGCGGCGGCCGCCGGAGGCGCCATCCCCCCGCTCGCCGGGCTGGTGCACCCTCCCGTCTTCGTCCCCGAGACGGCGAAGATCACCGCGCTGCTCCAGGAGTTCCGGCGCCGGCGTCAGGGGCTCGCCCTCGTCGTGGACGAGTACGGCAGCGTGGTGGGCTTGGTCACGGTCGAGGACGTGATCGAGGAGATCTTCGGCCGCATCGCCGCCGAGCGCGAAAGGGAGGAGCACGGCTGGCTCATCTCCCGTGAGCCCGACGGCTCCCATGTCATCGACGGCATGGCGCCCATCGAAGAGGTGCGCGAGAAACTGGGGCTGGCCCTCGAGGCCCCCACCGACTATCAGACGGTGGCGGGACTGCTCATCCACGCCCTCGAGGCGATTCCGGCCCCCGGCGCCACCGTGAACGTCCAGGGGCAACGCTGGACGATTCTCGAGATGGACGGGCCGAGGATCACCAAGGTGCGCGTGCACCCCGGAGGCGTGCCATAGCGGGATCCCACCTCAGCGCGGCCAATACATGATCACGACGATGCCCGCCAGGCACAGCGCGCCGCCGAGCACATCGAAGCGATCGGGGGCGATGCCGTCCACGGCCGCGCCCCACGCCAGCGACAGCACGACGAACACGCCGCCGTACGCGGCGTACACCCGCCCGAACGGCGCCGCCTGGTAGGTCGGCACCACGCCGTACACGACGAGCAGTGCGGCGCCCACCGCACCCACCGCGAGCGCGGCGCCGTGACGCCACCACTGCCACATCAGGTACCCACCGCCGATCTCGCAGAGGCCCGCGACGACGAAGAGCAGAAGGGACTGCAGCGTTGACATCATCCGCACGCTCCTTGTGGGTACCGGATGGACTGCGTCAGTGAGCGCTGCGGCCGGCAAAAGCGGCGAGGCGAGAGGCGTCGCGCACGCGCACCGTCCGGCCGCGCACGGTGATCACGCCGGCGGCACGCAAGCGCCCGAGCGCCCGCGAGACGAGCTCACGGACCGTGCCGAGGCGGGCACCCATCTCTTCGCGCGTCCCGGGCAGCTCAACGGTGTCGCCGCCGCCGCGCCGCGCTTCCGCGAGCAGCCACCCCGCCACGCGGGCGGTGACGTCGCGCAGCGCGAGGTCCTCGATGAGCCCGGCGAACGTTCGCACGCGCCGGGCGAGGACGGCGATCACCCCAAGCGCGACGTCACCATGCCGCCGGCAGACCTCGAGCACCGCCTGCCGCGGCACGAAGAGCAGACGGGCGTCGTCGATGGCGACGGCGGTGGCCACGTAGCCGTCCCCGTCGAACACGGGCACCTCGGCGAGCGTCGCACCCGGCGCCTCAGTATGGAGCACCTGCTCGCGACCCGACGCCGACACGCGCACGACCTTCACGCGACCCGCGAGGACCACCCAGAGCCCCGCGGCCTGAGCACCTTCCTCGAAGACGACCGCGCCACGCTCGAAGGCGCGCACGATACAGCGGGTGCCGAGGACCGCGAGGTCTTCGGGCGGCAGCGCAGCAAAGTACGAAATCGCGCGCAGACCCTGGATCGTCGCCGGCGACACTGCGGTCGATTTTGCGCGTGTGACTTTGGTCATAGACGGACGCCGTGAGCGTACGCCATCCTCAGGACATCAATCGAGGAGGCTTTCATCATGACGAGCAGGCGCGCCGGACTCACGATGACCATCATGCTTGCGGCGGCGGCGCTCGGCGCCGGCGGCGCGCAGGCGCAGCACTCCGGGCCCGGCCTCCAGCCGGGGACGATGCACGACCACAGCCACCAGGCGGGCGCGCCGGGCGGCACCGGCCACCAGCGCGCGGAAGCGTGCGCGCAGGAATTCGAGACCGTCGTGCGCGAGGGCCGGGGCTTTGGCCTCGCGTTCGCCGCCGATCAGAACGGCTACCCGGGCCCCATGCACGTGCTGGAGCTGAAGGACCGACTCGCCCTCACGCGTGAGCAGCAGAGCAGGATGCAGGCGCTGATGGACGGGATGTTCGCGCAGGCGCGTCCCGCCGGCGCGCGGCTGCTGGAAGCGGAGGCACGCCTGCGCGCGCTCTTCGTCGCCGAGGGCCGAGCCGACGAGGCGGCGGTGCGGGCGGTGGTGGTGGAGGTCGAGAAGCGGCGCAGCGAGGTGCGGCTCGTGCACCTGCTCACGCACCTGCGTACGCGCGATCTGTTGACCGACCAGCAGCGCGCGGCGTACCACGCGGCACGGTGGCCGGCGCGCTGAGGCGGGCGCTCAGCCGCCTCTGAGCGCGCGGCCCGCCGCGAGCCCGGCCGCGCACAGCGCCAGGCAGCCGGCCGTCGTCACGAGCACGTTGAGCACGGCGCGCCCCCACGCGCCCGTCTGCATCAAATGAACGGTCTCGTAGCTGAAGGCGGAGTAGGTCGTGAACCCGCCCAGGACGCCGGTGACGAGCACGAGCCGGAGCGTCTCGGACATCGTGCCCGCCAACGCCACCTGCTGCACGAGGCCGATCGCGAAGGACCCCGCGAGGTTCACGACGAGGGTCGCGTACGGAAAGTCCGCGCCCAGCCAGCGCGCGCCGAGGATTGCGGCCGCGTAGCGCAGACCGGTGCCGGCGGCGCCGCCGAGGCAGACGAGGAGCAGGCGCATCAGCGCCGGGATCGCACGAGGCGCACGACCGCCGGCGCCACCAGCACCGCCACCGTGATCGCCAGGAGCGCGGCGGAGAACGGTCGCGTGACGAAGACGGAAGAGTCGCCCTGGCTGATCGCGAGCGCACGGCGCAGCTGCTGCTCGGCGAGAGGACCGAGGATCATGCCCACGAGCACGGGGGCCACGGGAAAGTCATACACACGCATGACGTAGCCGAGAAGACCGATGACGAGCAGGATCACGAGATCGGCCGTGGAGCCGTTCACCGACCACGCGCCCAGCAGTGCGAACATCATGATGCCGGCATACAGGTACGGGCGAGGGATCATCAGCAGCCGCACCCACAGCGGCGCCAGCGGCAGGTTGAGCACGAGCAGCATGACGTTGCCGATATAGAGGCTGGCGATGAGGCCCCACACGAGGTCGGGTGATTTCTCGAACAGCAGCGGGCCGGGCTGCAGGCCGTAGCCCTGGAAGGCAGCCAGCAGCACGGCGGCGGTGGCGGAGGTCGGCAGGCCGAGCGTGAGGAGCGGCGCCAGCACGCCGGCCGCAGACGCATTATTGGCGGCCTCCGGCCCCGCCACGCCTTCGATAGCGCCGTGACCGAACTCCTCCGGGTGCTTCGACAGGCGCTTTTCGAGCATGTACGACAGGAACGTGGGAATCTCGGCGCCACCCGCGGGAAGGGCGCCGATGGGAAAGCCGAGCGCGGTGCCGCGCAGCCACGGCTTCCACGATCGCCGCCATTCTTCGCGCGTCATCCACAGCGAGCCCTCGATGGCTGTCACCTCGTGGTTACGCAGCGAATCCCGGCTCGCCACGTAGAGTGTCTCCCCTACCGCGAAGAGGCCGACCACGACGATGACGACGCCCACGCCGTCGAGCAGGGCGGGCGCGCCCAGCGTGAAGCGCGCCTGTCCGGTCTGCGTGTCGATGCCGATGAGCCCGAGACCGAGGCCCAGGAAGAGGCTGGTGAGGCCGCGGAGACGAGACTCGCCGAGCACGGCGGACACCGTGGTGAAGGCGAGCACCATCAGGCAGAAGTACTCCGCGGGTCCGAACGCAAGCGCCACGCGCACGAGCAGTGGTGCCGTGAAGGTCAGGCCCACGGTGGCAAGCGTGCCCGCCACGAAGGAGCCCACCGCCGCCGTCGCGAGCGCGGCGGCGCCGCGCCCGCGGCGCGCCATCCTGTTGCCCTCGAGCGCGGTGATGATGGAGGCCGACTCGCCGGGGGTGTTGATGAGGATCGAGGTGGTGGAGCCGCCATACATGGCGCCGTAGTAGATGCCGGCGAACATGATGAAGCTGGCCGTGGGCGCGAGCTGGTAGGTCACCGGCAGCAGCAACGCCACCGTCAGCGCGGGCCCCACGCCGGGCAACACGCCCACCGCGGTGCCGAGGAGCGCGCCGATGAACGCGAAGAGCAGGTTGATGGGGGCGAGAGCGACCACGAAGCCCTGTCCGAGCGCTCCCAGCGTCTCCATCTAACCGGAGCCCATCATCGAGGCGCGTCCCGGGTGCCCCGGGGCGCAGCCGAGCGCCGGGGGTGTAGGGGACCCTTCGAGGCCCCCTACGTCTACAATCGCGCGTCCCGGGTGCCCCGGGGCGCGGCCGAGCGTCGGGGGGCTTGGGGGGCCCTTCGAGGCCCCCCATGTGATCACCCCGCCCGGCAGTGACACGCCGAGCCCGCGCGAGAACACCACGTAGATGACCGCACCGAGCGCGACACCCATCACGACGTCGCGCCCGAGACGCCGCGAGCCGAAGCCGCGCGCCGTGAAAGCGAACACGACCGCCGCCGCCACGGGGAAGCCCAGCGGCTGCATCGTCACGAGGGCGAGCGCCAGCCCCGCCACGATCCAGGCAAGCGCCCCCCGCCGCACGGGCTCGGTCTCCCCGGGCGCGCGGTGACGCCACGCCGCCACGCCGAAGGCGGCGCCGAGCACCAGGAGGGCGCTCCCGATGACGATGGGAAAGACGCGCGGACCGACGCCCGCGTACTGGGCGTCGCCCGCGATGGAGAAGGCGCCGGCGACAAAGAACAGCCCGAGCGCGCACACCGCGGCCGCAACCGCGAGCGCGCCCGCCATGCGGCTACTTCACGAGTCCGACGTTCTTGAGGACGGTGCCGATGCGGTCGTTCTCGGACTTCACGAACTGGGCGAACGCGTCGTCCGGGAGGTAGGCGTCGTCCCAGTTGTTCTTCTTGAGGATCTCCTTCCACGTGTTGGACTTCGCCATGCGGTCGATGGTGTCGAGCAGCGCCTTGCGATCGGGGCCGCTCACGCCCTCCGGCGCCACCACGCCGCGCCAGTTGCCGAAGTCGAGGTTCACGCCCTGCTCCTTGAGCGTCGGCACATTGATCCCGGGCACACGGGAAGGGGCGCTGATGGCGATCGCGCGCAGCTTCTTGGAGTCGATGTGCGCCGAGAACTCACCGTACCCGGAGATGCCCGCCGCCACCTGGGCGCCGAGCAGCGAGGCGACCGCCTCACCGCCGCCAGCATAAGCGACGTAGTTCACCTTCGCGGCGGGGACGCCGGCCGCTTCCGCGATGAGCGCGGCAAGAATGTGGTCGGAGCCGCCCCGCGAGCCACCCGCGATGCTCGTGCCCCCGGGGTTGCTGCGTAGCGCTTCCACGAAGTCCTTGAGGGTCTGGATCTTCGAAGCGGCGGGAACGGCGATGACGAGGTACTCGGAGGTCAGACGCGCGATGGGCGTCACCGCGTCGAGGTTCACCGCGGACTTGTTGGTGAGGATGGCGCCCACCATGACGAGCCCCATCACCATGAGCGATTCCTTCTCGCCCTTCGCGCGGGCGAAGTCGGCGAGGCCAATGGTTCCGCCCGCGCCGCCCTTGTTCGTGATGCGAATGGGGCCCGTGACGAGATTCTCGGCGCGGAGCGCCTGCTCCATGGCGCGTCCCGTCTGATCCCAGCCA
>JBKKCN010000791.1:0-2512 GCA_046712525.1 Candidatus Rokuibacteriota bacterium | reverse complement strand
CCGTGATGGCGAAGCCCGCGGGCACGCCGAAGGCGGCAGTGATGGAGCCCACGAGGAAGGCGCCGAAGGGGGTGACGCCGGCGAACATGAGGGTGTGCAGGCTCATGACACGCCCCCGCAGCTCGTCAGGCACGGTGAGCTGCAGCGTGGTGTTGGCGCCCGCCATGAACATCAGGCCGCAGAATCCCATCACGACGAGCAGCGTGCCCGCGACGCGGAAGTCGCCTACGGCGGCCAGACACGTGGTGGCGACGCCAAGCGCGAGCGCGGGCATGACGAGCGCGGGCACGGAGGGGTGGCCACGGCGCGTGCCGAGCGCCACCGCGCCCGCCACCGCGCCCGTGCCGAGCAGCGACATGAGCAGGCCGAGGCCACGGGCCCCCTCGTGGAGAACGTCGCGCGCGAGCAGGGGCACGAGGACGTTGTAGTTGAACAAGAAGCCGCTCACGGCGAGGACGAGGCTGAGCACGAGCGCGATGTGCGGTGTGCGCAACGCGTACGCGATGCCCTCGCCGATGTCCTCGCGGAGCGTGCGTCCCCGACTCGCGTGCGGGAGGCCCTCCGAGCGCACCGCGAGCAGCGCGCCGATGACGGCCACGAAGCTCAGCGCGTTGGCGAAGAACGCAATGGCGATACCCCACTGCGCGATGAGCAGGCCCGCCACCGCCGGCCCCGCGATGCGGGCGCCGTTGAACATTCCGGAGTTGAGGGCGATGGCGCTCCGGAGGTCCTCCTTGCCGACCATCTCCACGATGAAGGCCTGGCGCGCCGGCATGTCGACCGTGTTGGCGATGCCGTAGAGGGTGGCCATCGCCGCCACGTGCCAGTACTCGACGTGGCCGTGCCAGACGAGGAGGGCAAGGAGCAGCGCCTGCACGAGGAGCACGGACTGGGTGGCGAGGATCAGCCTGCGCTTGGGCACGCGGTCGGCGAGCGCGCCCGCGAAGAACGATAAGAGGAGCATGGGCGTGAACTGCAGGGTGCCGATGAGCCCGAGCCGGAAGGGCGAGTTCGTCAGCTCGAGCACGAGCCAGGACTGCGCGACCGACTGCATCCACGTGCCCACCAGGGACACGAGCTGTCCCGCCCAGAAGAGACGAAAGTCCCGGTGCGCGAACGCCCGGAAGCCGGGAGACAGGGTCACGCCACCATTGTAGCCGGGCGTTGCCCACGCTCGCGGTGGTGGGACGCGGAGACGCATCAGGCTGCGTGTATCATCCGCGTAGACCAACGACGGCGGTGAGGGAGATCACAGCATGAAGGCGATCAGGGTGCACAAGACGGGCGGGCCCGAGGTGTTGCAGCTCGACGAGGTTCCGGAGCCAACGCCCGGAGAGGGACAGGTGGTCGTGCGCGTGCATGCGGTGGGGGTGAACCCCGTCGACACGTACATCCGCGCCGGCGCCTACGCGCGCATGCCGGCGCTGCCCTACGTGCCGGGCACCGATGGCGCCGGCGTGGTGAAGGCGATCGGGGCGGGCGTGCGCACGGTGGCGGTGGGCGATCGCGTCTACATGGCAGGTACAGCAGGCGACATGTCCGGCGGCGCCTACGCGGAGATGGCGTTGTGCAACGTGGGCCAGGTGAAGCCGCTGCCGGCGGCGATGTCGTTCGCCCAGGGCGCCGCCGTCAATATTCCTTACGCGACCGCGTATCGGGGGCTCTTTCACAAGGCGCGCATTGTGCCCGGCGAGACCGTGCTCGTGCACGGTGCCAGCGGTGGCGTCGGCATCGCCGCCGTGCAGCTCGCGCGCGCGAAGGGACTCACCGTCATCGGCACCGCCGGCAGCGAGCGCGGCAAGAAGCTCGTGCGCGAGCAGGGTGCCCACCACGTGCTCGACCACACGGCGGCAGACTACATGACCGAGCTGGGCCGGGTGACGGACGGCCGCGGCCCCGACGTCATCATCGAGAACCTCGCCAACGTCAACCTCGCCCGCGATCTGGACGCGGTCGCGCGCTACGGCCGCATCGTGGTCATCGGCAATCGCGGGCCCATCGAGATCAACCCGCGCCTGGCGATGACGAAGGACGCGGTGATCTACGGCCTGTCGCTCTTCAACGCCACCCCGCAGGAGCTGGCGTCGATCCACGCCGGCCTCGTGGCGGGCCTGGCCAACGGCACCCTGCGGCCCGTGGTGGGCAAGGAGCTGCCCCTCAAGGAAGCGGCGGCGGCCCACACGCTCGTCCTCGAGCGCGGCGCCTACGGAAAGATCGTGCTCTTGCCGTAGGCGACGGATTATTCGCGAGCGGAGGACTGGGTTCGGGGTGCGACGACCACGTGGATGGTGGCCGCCTCGGAACAGGGGCGGCTGGGCGACTGGGTACTTGGGGGGCCTCGAAGGGCCCCCCAAGCCCCCCGGCGCTCGGCAGCGCCCCGGCGTCGAGGTTGTGAAAAAATCCTGGTCTCGTGGCGCGTAACGCAGTGACACTGCGTGCATGAACGATACTCTCTTCCCGCTTCCGGAGGCGAACGAGCGACCGAATGAGCCGGAGCAGAGTGTGCCCCGGG
>JBKKCN010000790.1:0-11871 GCA_046712525.1 Candidatus Rokuibacteriota bacterium | reverse complement strand
GCCTCATCCATGCGTGCCGTCGTCACCTTCTTCACGCAGCGCCTCGCGCGCGCCCTCGTCGCCGTGTGGCTCGTGTCCACCGTGGTCTTCGTCGTCATGCGGCTGTCGGGTGACCCGGTGCCCCTGCTGCTGCCGCCCGACGCCCCGCGCAGCGAGTACGCGCGCGTAGCAAAAGAGCTCGGCACCGACCGGCCGCTGCCCGTGCAGTATGGCGTCTTCCTCGGCAACGTCCTGCGCGGTGACTTCGGCCGCTCTATCCACTTCCGCGAGCCGGCCTTCCGCGTCGTGCTCGGGTACTTGCCCGCCACCGCTCAGCTCGGGCTCACCGCCTTCGCGCTCTCGGTGCTGGTGGCGATTCCCATCGGCCTGCTGTCGGCGGTCTGGCGCAACTCGCTCGTCGACCAGGTGGCCATGGGGGTCGCCCTCATCGGCCAGTCGGCGCCCACGTTCTTCCTCGGCATCCTCGGCATCCTGCTTCTGTCACTGAAAGCCGGCTTGCTGCCCACCTCCGGGCGCGGGGACTGGACGCACCTCGTGCTGCCCGCGCTCACCCTCGGCGCTTTCGCCATGGCCTCCATCGCGCGGCTGACGCGCTCGGCGCTGCTGGAAGTCCTGCGCGCCGACTACGTGCGGACGGCGCGCGCCAAGGGGCTGCGCGAGGGAGCAGTCATCGTCAAGCACGCCCTGCGCAACGCGGCCATCCCGATCCTCACCATCACCGCCCTGCAGTTCGGCACTCTGCTGGGCGGAGCGGTGGTGACGGAGACCGTGTTCGCGTGGCCCGGCATCGGCCGCCTCGCCATCCAGTCGATCTACAATCGCGACTACCCGGTCGTGCAGTGCGTCGTGTTCCTGTCCGCCCTCGTCTTCATCGTGATCAACCTCACCGTCGAGCTGGTCTATGGCGTCCTCGATCCCCGCATCCGTCCCCGCTGAGGCGGTCGCGCGCGGGGGGAACGTCGGGCGCCGCACGCGCCGGCTCGCCCTCGCGGGCGGCCTCTTCGTGGCGGCGCTGGTGGTCATGGCGGCGACCGCGCCGTGGCTGGCCCCGCACGATCCCGTGCGCCAGACGCTGCGCGCGCGGCTGGCCGCGCCCACGCTGCAGGCTGCGGACGGCAAGGCGCACCCGCTCGGCACGGATCACCTTGGCCGCGACGTGCTCTCGCGGACGATCTACGGAGCGCGGGTGTCGCTCCTCATTGGATTTGCAGCGGTGGCGGTGGGTGGACTCGTCGGCGCCGGGCTCGGCATCGTCGCCGGCTATCGCCGAGGCTGGGTCGATACCGTCATCATGACCGTCGCCGACGCGCAGCTGGCCTTTCCGTTCATCCTGCTCGCCATCGGCATCATCGCCGTGCTCGGCCCGAGCTTCCCGACGCTGATCGTCGTCATCGGCCTCTCGGGCTGGCCCGGCTACGCGCGCGTGCTGCGCGGCCAGGTGCTGGTGCTGCGCTCGCGCGAGTTCGTCGACGCTATCCACGCCCTCGGTGGCAGTGTCGTTCGCATCGTGGCCCGCCACATCGTGCCCAACGTGCTCTCCACCCTCGTCGTCATCGGCACCCTCGAGCTGGCGCGCTCCATCGTGCTGGAGGCGACGCTGTCGTTCCTCGGCCTCGGCATCCAGCCGCCCACGCCCTCGTGGGGCGGCATGGTGCAGGAGGGCCGCGAGTACCTCGACTCCGCCTGGTGGATCGCGACCTTCCCCGGCCTCGTGCTCATGCTGACCTCGGTGGCGGTGAGCCGCACGGGCGACTGGCTGCGCGACCTGCTCGATCCCACCCTGAAAGGCGAGTAGCCGCCGGCCGCGAGTGCTATAACACCCCTCGTCCGAGTCGTTGTGGGCACCACCATTGAGGAGGCCAGGGTGAAGAACGCGTTCCGGAGCATCGACATCATCCTCGTGATGGCGTCCACGGTCGTCACACTCGTCGCCGGGTGCGCTCACGTTCCCACCGCGAAGCAGACGGTGGCGGTGCCGGCCCCCGCCAGGGACCTCGATCTTCTGCAGGTGGCCATCGAGGCGGCGAGGGCCGTCGGCCTGCCTGCGGTGACGAAGCTCGACAAGGTCGATGGCGTGGTGGAGTTCGGATCGTTCGAAACGCCGGCGAGCGAGTACGCCGCGCAGGTGCGGCAGCGCCCCGACGGCCAGCTGCTGGTAACAGTCAAGGGAGGATCGACCGACACACCGCTCACCGTCGAACACAAGGCCAAGGAGCTCGTGACTGCCCTCGAAACACGGTTGCGACAAGGTCCCGCCAACAGGGTGACGACGCCTCCTGTGCCGTCTCCGGCTCAACCCGCGCCGGGGCCGCCTGCTCCGATGCCATCTGCGCCGGCGCCGCCGCCCACTCCATCACGGCAGCCGCCGGCGCCACCGGGAAAGAACGAAGCGCCCATCACGGTCATCGTCAACGTCCCGCGTGCGAACCTGCGTGAGCGGGGGGACCCGAATGCAAGGGTCATCAGAATGGTGCCGAGGAGCACCCGTCTCACCGTGCTCGGCAAGGCAAATCAGTGGTACCTGGTGCGGCTCGACGACGGGACGGAAGGGTGGATCGCGGAATCCGCGACCTCACCGGCCCGGTGAACGCACCCGAACGCCGGAACGGGGGTGCCTCCTTTATCCCCCTGCATCGAGGTATGGTTGTTGGCCTCATGACCGAGACTGAAGCGCTGGCGGAGGCTAAGGTGAAGAACGCGTTCCAAATCATCACGGTGATCGCGTGTACGGCTGTGGCATTCGTCGCCGGGTGCGCTCACGTTCCCACCGCCAACCAGACCGTGGCGGTGCCGGTGCCGGCGGGGGACTTCGACCTTCTTCAGGTGGCCACCGATGCCGCGAGGGCCATCGGCCTGCCTGCCGTGACGAAGTTCGACAAGGCCCAGGGCGTGGTCGAGTTCGGATCGTCCGACATGGCGGCCACCGGGTACACCGCGCACGTTCGCCGGCGCCCGGATGGGCAGCTGGACGTGACGGTCAAGCGTGGATCGGCCGACGTTCCGGGCAGCGTCGAAGACAAGGCCAGGGAATTCACGGCTGCGCTGGACGCACGGTTGCGACGAGCTGCCGCACCTCCGCCGCCAGAGCCCTCTGCGGTGGCGCCCTCTGCGTCGATCCCTCCCGCCGCGTCACGGCAGGAGCCGGCACCAGCGCAACGAAGCCAAACGATTCTCACTGTCGTCGTCACCGCACCGCATGCAAACCTGCGTGATGGGGGTGACCCCAAGGCAAAGGTCGTCAGAGTATTGCCGAAGAACACCCGTCTCATCGTGCTCGGGAAGACTTCTCAGTGGTACCTGGTGCGGCTCGACGATGGAACGGGTGGATGGGTCGCGGAATCGGTCACATCACCGGCGCCTTGAGCTTCAGCCGAGATCGGCGGGCGCCATGACCGAGGCTGAAGCGCTGGCGGCGTTGCGGGGCGACGACCCGGCGGAGGCGGGGCGTGCGGCCGCCGGACTGTGGCAGATGTGGCATCAGTCGGGAGATCCGGAGCTCGACGCCTTGCTGCGGCAGGGCATCGACGCCATCGAGCGCCAGGAGCTCCAGGCCTCCGACGAGATCTTTACCCGACTCATCCGGGCGGCCCCAGGGTTCGCGGAGGGCTGGAACAAGCGCGCGACTGTCCGCTACCTCGCGCGGGACTACGTGGGCTCGATCGCGGACTGCCGCGAGACGCTGGCGCGCAACCCGAATCATTTCGGCGCGCTCTCCGGCCAGGGTCTCTGCCACCTCGCGCTGGGTGAATACGAGGAGGCGGCCGGCCTCTTTCGGCGCGCGCTCGCGGTGCACCCCCACCTCGGCGGCGCTCGCGCGAACCTGCGCACCGCCGTGAGCGAGCTCGTGAAGTGGAACTAGGGCGCTGAAAAACGCCCTGCTGGTTTTCAGCGCGCTCCGCTAGAGCCTCCGGATACTCCTCGACGAAGGGCGCGGCCGGGGCGGGCGCCGGTGTGGGCGCTGTCGCGGGCGACGGCGACGCCGTTGACGTAGACGGCGCGGATGCCGGTGGGTGTCTGGCGCGGTGATTCGTAGGTGGCCACGTCGTCGATGCGCGCGGGATCGAAGACGACGACGTCCGCGAAGGCGCCCGTGCACACCACGCCGCGGTCCGCGAGCTGGAACTTGCGGGCGGGCATGCCGGTCATACGGTGGACGGCGGTGGCGAGGTCCAGCACCTTCTCGTCGCGCACGTAGTGTCCGAGCACGCGGGGGAAGCAGCCATAGAGGCGCGGATGCGGCTTGCCTCCGGTAGGCACGCCGTCCGAACCGATCATGGTCGTCGGATGCGCCATGACCGTCTTCACGTCGGCCTCGGCCATCGTGAAGATCACGACGAAGCACGCCTCGCCCTCCGCGTCGACGATGCGATGCGCGGCGCCCGCGCTGTCGAGGTTCCACGAGGCGGCGAGGGCGGCGACGGTCTTGCCCTCCCACTCGGGATGCTTCGGGGCGGACGCCACGAGCACCTCATCGCCGCCGAGCTCACCGAGCCCACCCGGACTATCGGAGCGAAAGCCGCCATTCTGCACGACGGCGAAGAGCGAGGTGCTGCCCGCGACGTACGGATACTGGTCCGCGGTGACGTCCACGCCGCGCGCCCGCGCCTCCTCGATCAGCCGGAGCGAGTCCCGTACGCGACCCCAGTTGTTCCGCCCGCTCGCCTTGTGATGCGAGATCTGCACGGGGACGCCGGCCTCCTCGCCGATGCGGATCGCTTCGCGCACGGCATCGAGCAGCCCCTCCGCCTCGTTACGCATGTGTGAGGCGTAGAGACCGCCCGCCGGTCCGCCGAGCTCGCGCGCGAGGGCGACGATCTCGTCGGTCTTCGCATACCGACCGGGCTCGTAGATGAGGCCGGTGGACAGACCGACGGCGCCCGCGGCCACGCCTTCGCGCACCCACGCCCTCATCCGATCGAGCTCCACTGTCGTGGGCGCGCGCTGCTCGAGCGCCATGGCGCCGTGGCGCAGCGAGCCGTGGCCCATGAGCACGGCCACGTTGCAGCTCGGTCGCGCCTCGCTCACGCGCTCGAGATATCCGCCGAAGCCGTCCCAGGGCTTCGGGTCGGCGCCCGGGTGCAGACGGCGGAAGCGGCGCAGACCTGCCTCGAAGGGCACCACGCCCGAGCCGCAGTTGCCCACCACGTCGCTGGTGACGGCTTGCAAGATTTTGAAGCTCATCTCGGGCTCCAGCAGCACGGCGAAGTCGTCGTGAGTGTGGACGTCGATGAAGCCGGGCGTCACGGCGAGGCCGCTCGCGTCCAGCTCCTCGGCGCCGCGGCCGGCCACGGCGCCGACGGCCACGACGCGGTCGCCGCGCACACCGACGTCGGCGCGAGTACCCGGCGTGCCGGTGCCGTCGTACACGGTGCCGCCGCGGATGACGAGGTCGAACCGGTCTTCTGCATTCATGGGGTCATCCTATCCCTCGGGCGTGGTCACCCGCGAACGGCGCACCCGTGCCTGCACCTCGCGCACCACGTCCCTCTCCAGCTCCACCTCGACCTCGTGCTGCTCGACGTCCCACGACCCCACCGTCGCCAGCCAGCCGAATATCGCACGGTCGTGCACGGTGGAGCGTTTGCCCCGGTACATCAGCGTGCGTCGCTCGGGCTTCTCGAGGCTTTCCCAGCGCTCGGGATCGGGGCCGCACAATTGCAGTACCTCGTCGTACGTGGTCTTGCCGGGCACGAGGCGCGAGACTGTCTCGCGTGACAGGATCACGCCGGTGTCGCGTGGGCGCAGGCTCTTGCCGCGCGGCAGGAACTGCAGGCGTCCGGCGTAGCGCTTGCTCATGCGCTCGGCGGTGATGCGGATGAGCACGCCCGCCACGTTGCCGAGCGCGAAGATGAGCAGGGGAACGAGGATGGGCGCCCACGACTGCAGGCGGGTGAAATAGCCGAACTGGACGCTGAGGATCTGCGGCGTGATGCCCTCCGAGCGGTCGAGGAACATGGAGACGACTTCCGTCGACTCCTGCGTCTGGCTCACGCGCCGGCTCGCCGAGGCCGGGAAGATCTCGTCGATCTTGAGCCGATCGGATTCGCTCAACCTCACCGTGATGTCGGCGGGGTCGTCGGCGAGCTTGATCACCCGGTCGCGATGCTCGAAGTACAGGGGGTACATGGGGCGCTGCTGCACGTTGTTGAAGCCGATCGACAGCATGTGCCGGTGTCCCCAGAAGACCTGCTCCAGCCAGCTTGCGCGCTTTTCCCGGATGACGCCGACGAGCGTCATCTTGAGGTCCATCTCGATCGTGCGGTTCACCATCTTCGGCGTCCACGGAATGCGCATGTATGTCGCGGGCGGGGAAAGCCCGTTCCGACCGCCCGACCGCACGAAGGTGACGAAGGGCGCGCCGCCGGGCTCGGGCGTCGTCTCCGCGTCACCCTCCTTGCGATAGAGATGGCGGGTGGTGAGCACGACGCGCCCTTCCGCCACGACGTCGAACCCGCGCGCCTGCACGAAGCGCGCGAGTGTCGGATCGGCGGCGGCGCCGCGCTCGCCCGTGATGGCGCCCGGCCACAGCAAGTAGAGGTCTTGCCCGATGTCGGAGGAGCGCCCGGCGGGAACGACGAGGCTGAAGATGATATCCACGGGCATGGGCCCGAGCGCCGGCGTCACCGTGCCCCGGATGGAGAGCGGACCGATCGTGAAATCGGGATTGGGCTCGGAGGCCAGGAAGACCTGGGCGGCGGCGGCCGCCGGCGCCGCCACCACGAGCGCGACGGCGAGGGCCGCGCGCCAGCCCGCACGTCGAGACCGCCTCACATGCGCACGGGGGCGAACTCTTTGGCGACGTGCTCTTCGAGGGGCAGCCGCTTCTTGATCACGCCGTGATCCAGAAGGGTGTCCTGCATCGTCTTGAGCGCTTCCACGCTGATGGTGCCGTCGTGGGAGAGCAGGGGCCCGGAGATCTTGTGGGCGGCCAGCACAGCCTCGGGGCTCCAGCCGATCTTCTTGGCGATGAGGTCGGCAGCCTCGTTCGGCTGGTCGTTCATGAAGCGCAGCGCCTGAAAAATCGCCCTCATGCTCTTGCGGATGGCGTCGGCGTGCCTGCGGATGCCGTCCTCGGAGACGTACTGGATCTGGCTGATCCACTTCGGCGTCACGGCGTCCAGGCGCGTGAGCACGCGCGACTTGCCCGCGAGCTGCATGACGGCGCCACCGTCGCCCCACACGAAGGCGTGGATCTCCTTGCGCGACAGCGCCGCCATCTGGGCATCGAGGCCGCCGAGGCCGACGATCTTCACGTCCTTGTCCGGGTCCCACCCCTGGTGGTGCGCGAAGAGGCGCGCGAACACCCACGTGGTGGCGCCCACGGAGGTGACGCCGATCACCTTGCCTTTCAGCTCGGCGGCGGTCTTGACGTCGGGGGCGACGTTGAGCGTGAAGTGGTTGCCCTCGGTGTGCGTGGCCACCATCTTGAGCGGCATGCCCGCCTCGCGGAAGACGAGGATGTCGGTGCTGCCCGCCGCGCCGAGCAGCACCTCACCCGCGATCACCGCCTTCACGAGATTGGGACCCCCGCGGAAGGGCACGAACTCGACGTCGAGGGACTGCTGCTTGAAGAAGCCCTTCTCCGCGGCGAGGAGGAAGGGGCCCGCGAGCGAGTAGTCGCCGAGCACGGCGGTGCCGAGCTTCACCGCCGTCTGCGCGCGGACGATGGCGGGAAGGAGAGGGCCCGTCATCATCGCCGCCGTGGACCCGAGTTTCAGGAAATGCCGGCGGGTGAATCGCGCCATGTGATCTCCTTCACGCGCCCGTTGCCGCCGGGCGCCGCTTGACATCATTACGTTCCTTCCCTACTTTGGGCCGCACTCCCCCATGCCTAACCGCAGTTGCAGCCTGAGCGATCCTACAACCTCACCGCCTCCATCGACAAACGGCGCGAGCTCGGCCACGGCCTGACATGACGGGCGCGCCCGTGCTCTACGAGGTGAAGGACGGCGTGGCCACCATCACGCTCAACCGTCCTGCCGTGCTCAACGCCCTCACCACCGAGCTCGCGGCCACGCTCGCCGAGCACGTGGACGCAGCCGCCCGCGACGGGGCAGTGATCCTCGTCATCGTGCGCGGCGTGGGGCGCGCCTTCTGCTCGGGGATGGACCGCACCGCCCTCGCGGGCGGCTCCATCGGCGAGCCCTTCTACCGGCACTGGATCCGCGCCCTCAACGGCCTGGAGGACATGCCGAAGATCAGCCTCGCCGTGCTGCACGGCTACTCGATTGGCGGCGGGCTCCAGCTCGCACTCGCGTGCGATGTGCGGCTGGCGACCGATGATGCCGTGCTGGGCCTGGGCGCCACGCGCCACGGCATCATTCCCGACGGCGCCGTCCTGCGCCTGGCACGCGTGGTCGGCATCGGGCGCGCCAAGGAGCTGGCGCTGCTCAACGACGACATCACGCCTGCCGATGCGCGCTCCATCGGCCTCGTGAACTGGGTGTGCGCGCCCGCGGAGCTGGAGTCGACGCTGCAGACGCTGGTGGGCAAGGTGCGCAACGCCGCCCCCACCGCCACCGCGCACACCAAGCGTCTGCTGCACGCCTCCTTCCACCTCGACCCGCGCGCCGCCGTCGAAGAGGTGGTGCGCGCGCAAAACGACTGCATGGCGTCGTGGGAAACCGCGGAGGCGAACGCTGCCTGGACAGACAAGCGCGAGGCCGTTTTCCACCCGCCGCCGGAGAATCGATGAGCGTGGCGTCTGGCGACGTCATACTGGAGACGCAGGGGCTCACGAAGGAGTTCCGGGGGTTCATCGCCGTCAAGGGCGTCGATCTCCAAGTGCGGCGCGGGACCATTCACGCTCTCATCGGGCCCAACGGGGCGGGCAAGACCACGTGTTTCAACCTGCTCACGCACTTTCTGACGCCGACGGCGGGGCGCATCCGCTTCAAGGGGCGCGACATCACGGGCAGCAAGCCCGCCGACATCGCGCGCATGGGCCTCGTGCGCTCCTTCCAGATCTCCGCGGTCTTTCCGCACCTCACCGTGCTGGAGAACGTGCGCGTGGCGCTGCAGCGCGCGCGTGGCGCCTCCTTCGACTTCTGGCGCTCCGAGCGCGTCCTCGACGGCCTCAACGGACGAGCGCTGGAGCTGATCGAGGCGGTGGGCCTCCGCGACTTCGCGCGCACGCCGGCGGTGGAGTTGCCCTATGGGCGCAAGCGGGCCCTCGAGATCGCCACCACGCTCGCGCTCGATCCCGAGATGATGCTGCTCGACGAGCCCACCGCGGGCATGGCCCACGACGACGTGGAGCGCATCTCCGCGCTCATCAAGCGTGTGGCGCTGAACCGCACCGTGCTGATGGTCGAGCACAACCTGAGCGTGGTGGAGAAGCTCTCCAACACGATCACCGTGCTCGCGCGCGGGGAGATCCTGGCCGAGGGCGACTACGCGAGCGTGTCGCGCAACCCCGACGTCATCCAGGCCTACATGGGCTCTGGCGTTGCCTGACGCGCTGCTCTCCGTCCGCGATCTGCACGCCTGGTACGGGGAGTCGCACATCCTGCACGGCGTGACCTTCGACGTGCGCGCGGGCGAAGTGGTCAAGCTGCTCGGGCGCAACGGGGCCGGCAAGACCACCACGCTGAAGTCCATCATGGGCATCGTCACCAGGCGGCGCGGATCAGTAACGTTCGGCACGCGGGAGCTGATCGGCAAGCCGTCGAACGCGATCGCACGCCTCGGCCTCGCCTTCTGTCCCGAGGAGCGGGGCATCTTCGCGAGCCTCAACGTGGAAGAGAACCTTTTACTGCCTCCCCAGGTGCAGCCGGGCGGGCTGTCGATCGACGCCGTCTTCGAGCTGTTCCCGAATCTCAAGGAGCGGCTGCGCAGCCAGGGCACCAAGCTCTCCGGCGGTGAGCAGCAGATGCTCGCCATCGGGCGCATCCTTCGCACGGGGGCCCGCCTGCTGCTGCTCGACGAGCCCACGGAGGGGCTGGCGCCGGTGATCGTGCAGCACATCGGCGCCAGCATCCGGCGTCTGAAGTCGGAGGGATTCACCATCCTCCTCGTGGAGCAGAACTTCCGGTTCGCCGCCACGGTGGCGGACCGTCACTACGTGATGGAACACGGCCGCGTCGTCGACACCATCGCGAACGCGGATCTCGACGCGAACATGGACAAGCTGCACGACTACCTCGGAGTCTAGAACAAAGGAGAGATCATGCTCATCATCCGCACCCTCACATTACTGGTGGCCGTCGTTCTCGCCACCGGCCCCGCCCACGCCCAGGGAGTCTCCGACGGCGTGATCAAGATCGGTGTGCTCAACGACCAGTCGAGCCTGTACGCGGACCTCGCGGGGCAGGGCTCGGTGGTGGCCGCCCGCATGGCGGTGGAGGACTACGGTGCCGCCGCCAAGGGCCTCAAGGTGGAAATCGTCTCCGCCGACCACCAGAACAAGCCCGACGTGGGCTCGGGCATCGCCCGGCAATGGCTCGACCAGGACAAGGTAGACGTCATCGTCGACGTGCCGAACTCCGGCGTCGCCCTCGCCCTGAACCAGATCATCAAGGAGAAGGGCAAGGCGCTCCTCATCTCCGGCGCCGCCACCGCCGACCTCACGGGCAAGGCGTGCTCGCCGAACACGATCCACTGGACGTACGACACGTGGGCGCTCGCCAACGGCACCGGCAACGCCATCGTGAAGACGGGCGGCGACTCCTGGTACTTCCTCACCGCCGACTACGCCTTCGGCCACGCCCTCGAGCGGGACACCGAGAACGTGGTGACGAAGGCAGGGGGCAAGGTGCTCGGCAAGGTGCGGCACCCGCTCAACACGCAGGACTTCTCGTCGTTCCTGCTCCAGGCGCAGGCGTCGAAGGCCAAGATCATCGGCCTCGCCAACGCGGGCGGTGACACGACGAACGCCATCAAGCAGGCGGCGGAGTTCGGCATCGTGAAAGGCGGGCAGAACCTCGCGGGCCTGCTCGTGTTCATCACCGACGTCCACGCGCTCGGGCTCGACAAGGCGCAGGGCCTCATCATGACGGAGACGTTCTACTGGGACCAAAACGACCGCACGCGCGCCTTCGCCAAGCGCTTCGCCGAGCGCAACCGGCAGATCCATCCCACGATGATCCACGCCGGCGTGTACTCGGCGGTGCTCCACTACCTCAAAGCCGTGGACGCGCTCAAGAATGACGACGGCACCAAGGTCATCGCGAAGATGAAGGACACGCCCACGGACGATCCGCTCTTCGGCAAGGGCTCGATCCGTCCCGACGGCCGGAAGATCCACCCCGCGTACCTGTTCGAGGTGAAGAAGCCATCCGAATCGAAGGGCGCGTGGGATTACTACACGCAGCGCGCGGTCATCCCGGCCGAGCAGGCGTTCCGGCCCGGGATCAGGGTGACTGCCCGCTCGTGAAGAAGTAGCGCGCCACCGCGAGCCCGGGGCCGAGCATGTTCGGCGTACCGATCCAGGCGTTGATGGGGCAGTTGCTCATCGGCCTCATCAACGGCGCCTTCTACGCCATGCTCAGCCTCGGGCTCGCGGTGATCTTCGGCCTCCTCAACATCATCAACTTCACCCACGGTGCCCAGTACATGATGGGCGCCTTCACCGCCTACTTCGCGCTGCAGTGGCTCGGCCTCGGCTACTGGTGGGCCCTGCTCGTCGCGCCCGTGGTGGTGGGGCTCTTCGGCATCGTGATGGAGCGCACGATGCTCAAGCACCTCTACCATCTCGACCATCTGTACGGCCTCCTGCTGACGTTCGGCGTCGCGCTCATCGTGCAGGGACTGTTTCGCAACGAGTTCGGCTCCTCGGGGCTGCCGTACCCGATGCCCGCCCAGCTCACCGGCGCTTACAACCTCGGCTTCATGTTCCTGCCCACGTACCGGGCGTGGGTCATCGTCTTCTCG
>JBKKCN010000789.1:0-12704 GCA_046712525.1 Candidatus Rokuibacteriota bacterium | reverse complement strand
GAGGTGGACGTGGCTGACGAGCGGGCGTGCACGCGGCTGGTGGAGGCCACGGTGTCCAGCTTCGGCACCCTCACCACGCTCGTGAATTCCGCCGGGGTGCGCGCGCCCCTCGATGCGCTGCCGCCGCCCGCGGACTGGCACCGCGTGATCGACATCAACCTCACGGGCTCCTACCTCATGTCCCGCGCGTCGATGCCGGCGCTGCGTGCGCGGGGCCATAGCTCCATCACGCACCTGGCGTCGATCTACGGGCTCGTGGGCGGCTCGCTGTCGCCGGCGTACGCCGCCTCGAAGGGCGCCATCGTGAACCTCACGCGCCAGATGGCGCTCGAGTGCGCGCCCGCCGTGCGCGTCAACTGCGTATGTCCCGGCGTGATCGAGACGCCGATGACCGCCGAGCTGAGGGCGGACGCGGCATGGCGCGAGAGCACGCTGAAGAAATACCCGCTGGGCCGCTTCGGCCTCCCCGACGACATCGCCGCCGCCATTCTGTACCTTGCCAGCGACGACGCCGCCTTCGTCACCGGCGTGGCGCTCCCCGTGGACGGCGGCTACACGGCGGCCTGAGGAGCCCGACGGGGCGCGCGTCAGAACACGAGGAGCGTCGGCGCCAGCAGGACGAACTCGTTGCCGCCGTCCCCTTCCGGAACCACGCCCGTGGCGTCGACGCGGACGAACACGAAGTAGGTGCCCGGCGCCACCGTGAACGGGAAGGCGATGGTCTTCCGCTGGTCGCTCACCTCTCCCGGCGCCAGCGCCGGCACATTGATGCTGGTGATCAGGATGGTGCCGGTGGCCGAGGTGGGGCCGATGAAGACGTCGGTCCGGCTCGCCGGGGCCGGCGCCACGCCGTCGTTCGCCGTCTGCACTCGGACCTGCCAGGCTTGCCCGCCGAGGAGATTCGTGGGCGTGAAGGAGAGGAAGCGCACGGTGAGGTCGGCCGTCTCGCTGATCGAGAAGTTGGCGTCGCTCGTGTCGCACGCGGTGGGCACCGCGATGCTGCACACACGGATACGTGCCTGGCTCGTGCCGGGCCCGGTCACCGTCCAGTTCTGAGCGCCGTCGTTCGCGATGTTGGAGAAGATGGGCGTCCACGAGGCGCCGCCATCGCGTGAGACCTCGATGCGGACGTTGCCGGCCACGGAGGACGTCCACGCGATCCGGCGCACGCCTCCGACGGGCCACGACTCGCCGCCGTTCGGCGTCAGCACGCGCACACGGCCGTCGGAGATCGTGAAGTTGGCGTTGCTCGCGTCGCAGAGGGAGGGCGTGGCGACGCTGCACACCCGGATGCGCGCCGCCGTGGTGACCGGGCCGGTGACCAGCCAGTTCTGAGCGCCGTCGTTGACGACGCTGGCGAAGATGGGCGTCCACGAGGCGCCGCCGTTGCGCGACACCTCGATACGAACACTGCCGCCCACCGCCCCGCTGCTCGTCCACGCGATCCGCTGCGTGCTGCCGGTGCTCCACGACTCTCCGCCATTCGGTGTCACCACGACGAGCGCACCCGTGACAATACGGAACGTGCTGTTGCTGGTATCGCAGACCGAGGGCGTGACAGTGCTGCACACGCGGATGCGCGCCGCCGTGGTGGCCGGGCCCGTCACGAGCCAGTTCTGGGTGGAGTCGTTCGCGACGCTCGCGAAGATGGGCGTCCACGAGGTGCCACCGTTGCGCGACAGCTCGATACGGACGTTGCTGCCCACGGGCCCGGCGCTGATCCATCGAATCGGTTGCGTGGTGCCGATGACCCAGGACTCGCCGCCGTTCGGCGCCACCACCGTGATGATGGCGGCCGCGATCCTGAAATTGCCGTTGCTCGCGTCGCAGAGCGCCGGTGTGTTCACGCTGCAGACGCGGACGCGGGCGCTGCTGGTGGCCGGCCCCGTGACCGTCCAGTTGAATGTACCGTCGTTGGGCGTGGAGGCGGCGATGACCGCCCACGTGGCGCCTCCATTGCGCGACACCTCGAGGCGGACATTGCCAGTGACGCCGCTGCTGGTCCACGCGATGCGACGCTGGCTGTTGGTCGTCCACCCCTCGTCGCCGTTCGGCGCGGTGAGGGTGAGGGTGGCGGCGAGAGGAACGGCGAGGCTCTGCTCGGCGGCCGCGATATCGGCCACGCCGAGCAGGTGATCGACCTCGTGCGCGATGTTGTCGAGCGTGGTCGGTGCCGCGCAATGGCTCTCGCCCACCATCGCATAGGGTGAGAGCTCGACGCCGTCGAGCGGCAGGGGCCGGATGGCCGACTGGTGACTCCACACGCTCGGGCGGCAGGCGCCGGGCAACGAGGCGTCATGACCGGCGACGACCACGACCACCAGCAGCTCGCTCGTCGACACCCTGCCGTCGCCGTCCGTGTCGAGGGCGGCGAAGTCGACGTGGCGCGAGGCTGCCGTCATCGCGTCGCGCGCGAGCCGTCCGGCGCGGGCGTCGACCGTGCCGCCGAAATCAGGATGAGCGCGATCGAGCGTGAGCCAGCCCACGATGCCGTCGTTGACGGTGCCGTGACGCTCGGCGGCCGGCGTGATGTCGAGGCCGCCCAGGGATGCGCGGCGATAGTGCTCCCTGACGCTCATCCCCGTGCCGAAGAAGCGGCTGCGCCACTGCGCGGCGGTGGTGGCTCCGCTCTGGTCGCTGAACTGCACGAGAAGGACGAGCGTGGGGCGGGAGCCCATCGCCGCGACACCGGGCTCAGGGCCGAACCCCTCGGGCGCGGCCTCGGGCGCGAGGGCGGGCGGCCGAAGACCACGTGGGATCGCGGAGGGGCGGTCGCGACCCACGACGTACACCGTGGCGACGAGGGCCCCCGCCGAGGTCGCGTTCGCATAGGTCCAGTAGCCGGAGGCGGCGTCCTGAACGATCGTGTACCCGTCGACGGTTTCCGTCCCGTTCATCCACTCGTCACCGAAGAGCTGTGCCTCGAAGGAGGTGCCGTCGGGCTGCCGGAGGACGAAGGTCGCGTCGGGCGCGGGGGCGGCGTGCACGATGGAGGCGAAAGCGAGCAGCACCCAGACGAAGAGAGCGACCCGGCGGATGCGTGTAATCATTGCGTTAAATACCTCGGTAGTCTCGGCGGGCGGGCCGGCCCGTGTCAACGTAATTGCTGGCACGACTCCCCCGGCCGCCCGTGCACTCTATCATCCTTCCGGGCGTTATCCACTTATCCACCGTCGTCCACAATGCGAAATTCGCCCGTGACGACGCCGTATCTGAGACGGAGGGCAGTCCATGACCGCTGCACATGCGGCGGCGAGAGCGTGATGCATTGCATCCCCGCCAACGACGCGGCGTTTCGTGCGACGTCCTGGCGATCGCCGCATGGCGTGCGGTTATCTACGCCATTGATCGCGCTGTCACCGGCGCGTAGTCTCTGCGGGTGCCCGAGTCAACCCTCGATCCCCGCCGCCACCGTGCCCTCGTCGTCGACGACGCCCGTCACGTCCGCGCGATGCTGTGTGATCTCCTCGCGGCGTGGGGCTGGGAGGCCGACGCCGCGCTGAACGGCGCCGAGGGGCTGGCGCAGCTCGAGCGCGGCGGCTACGACCTGCTTCTCACGGATTTCCGCATGCCGGGCATGACGGGGATCGAGCTCGTGGAGCGCCTCCGCGCTCGCGACGCCGATCTGCCGGTGATCATGCTGACGGCGTCCCCCTTCGATCTCGATCTGGCATGCCGGCGCCTGCGCGTCACGCTCCTGCGCAAGCCGCTGGAGATCGCGCGGTTGAAATCGGCACTGCCACTCGTGCCGCATGATCCCGGACACACCGCGCCGGTTGCCGCCGCGCTGACCGCCGAGCGCTAGCACCCCGCCTGCGCAGCGCGCCCGCCGGAGCGTCGCGGGTCGCTTGGTGGCTATACTGTCCTTCCCATGACCATCGCCGACCGCTACGGTCTTGCTGTCTCGACGTCCTCGCCCCTCGCCGCCGCGAGCTTCCAGGACGGCATGGACAGGCTGCTGTCCTTCAGCGCCGGCGCCGGCGAGTGCTTCGCGGCCGCGGTGCAGGCCGACGAAGGGCTGGCGGTAGCGCACACCGGTGCCGCACTCGTCGCGGCCGTCCTCGGTGACACGGCGGGGGCACGCGCGTCAGCCGAGCGGGCGCGCGAGCACGTGGCGGGCGCGACCCGCCGCGAGCGGCAGCACGTGGAGGCCGTGCACGCCTTCCTCACAGGAGAGACGGCGCGCGGCTTCGCCCTCGTCGACGAGCACGTGGCGGACTTTCCGCGCGACGCCCTGCTCGTCAACCAGGCAAGCAGCGCCATCGCTCTCGCGGGCCGCCGCGACCGCGAGGAGCATCGCGTGGCCTTCCTCGAGCGGGTGGCGCCGGCCTATGGTGACGATTGGTGGTTCCAGTCGGCGCTGGCGTTCGGCTATCACGAGGTGGACCGGTTCGAAGAGTCCCGGCGCCTGTCCGAGCGCTCCCTGCAGCAGTACCCGGGGAACGCCAACGCCATCCACAACCTCGCGCACATCTGCTTCGAGACGGTCGACAACGAGGGCGGCGCCGCCATGCTCGACGAGTGGCTGACCGGCTACGACCGGCGCGCGTCGTTTCATTGCCACCTCTCCTGGCACCTCGCGATGTTCGAGCTGCACCGCGGTCACCATGCGCGCGCGCTGCAGATTTTCCAGCGCGACATCCTGGGCGCCGCCAACGCGCGATCCGCGATGAGCGACGGCACCGCGCTGCTGTGGAGGCTCCGGCTCGACGGCGCCTGCGACCTGCCATGGCGTTCGCTCGCCGACCTCGCCGATCGCGTCTCGCGGCCGGCCTTCATCTTCGGCGAGATCCACGCCGCCCTCGCTTACGCCGCGTGTGGCGACGCCGCCGCGCTTTCCAGCCTGATGGACGGCCTGCGCGGCCTGCACGGCAAGGGGCATCCGATCGCGGGCACGGTGGCGCTGCCGCTGGTGCAGGGGGTCGCGGCGTTCGCGGCGGGCGATCACGCGGGCGCTCTCGCCCATCTCGAGCCCGTCGAGGGCGAGATCCATCGCGTGGGCGGCAGCCACGCGCAGTGGGAGCTCTTCGAGGAGACAATGCTCGCCAGCTATCTGGCGCTGGCGCGGTACGACGATGCCCTGCGTCTGGTGCGCCGGCGCTTGCAGCGCCGCCCCTCGCCGCGCGATCTTCACGTTCTGGAGCGGTGCGCTTCTCCAGACGTGAAGCGTGCGACCGAGAACGGGCTCAAGTCCGTCTCGGGCGACTGACCGAGCATCTGCCCGGCCACGATCTTGCCGCTGTAGGCGCCCAGCGTGAGGCCGGTCGGCCCGTGCCCGGTGACCAGGAACACGCCCGCGACGCCAGGCACGGCCCCGAGCACCGGCAATGTGTCGGGAGTGAGCGGCCGCAGACCCACACGGATCTCGAGGATGTCTGCGTTGACGAGCCCCGGAGCCACGCGCAGCGCTTCCCCGAGCACTTCGCGCACTCCGGCCGCGGTCGTGTGAGGTGTGAAGCCGGATCCCGTCTCGCGCGTGGCGCCGGCGACCACACGCCCGTCGGGCCACGCCACCATGTAGTGATGGTGGAACGCGCTGACCATGGGCCAGGCGCGCGTGTCGGTACCCGGCAGGCCCAGATGGATGATCTGGCCGCGTTGCGGCGCCACCGGGATCGCGACACCGAGCTGGCGGCCGAACGCGTCCGACCACGCGCCGCCCGCGATGGCGACGGCGGCGGCGGCCACCGACTCACCACCGACGACGAGCCCCCTCACCGCATCGCCCTCGCGCACCAGCCGCTCCACGCTGCCGTCGCGGATGACGAGGCCGCGCGCCTCGGCCGCCGTGCGGAGCGCGCGATTCAGGAGCCGGCCGTCCACGCGCGCCGCGCGGCGCGAGTAGATGGCGCCGTGCACCGGGGCCAGCGGGGGAAACAGCTCGCGCGCCTCGGCGGCGGTGACCTCGTGCAGGTCGCCGGGCTTTGGCAGTCCGCGCCTGCGCTGGCGCTCGAAGATGATCTCCCGCGCGCGCGCGAAGGGCTCGATCTCGTCGTCGGACACGGCGACCACCAGCTTTCCGCACTGCGCATAGCCCGTGTCGCCACCCTGATCGGCGCGCAGCCGTTCCACGAGCGCCGGATAATACTCGACCGCTTCCACCGCGAGGCGGAACCAGGACTCGGGGTCACGGCTGTTCGTCTCCGGGGACAGGATGCCGGCGCCGGCGTCGGTGGCGCGCCCGGTGTCCGCGCGGTCCACGAGCAGCGTGCGCGCGCCCGCGAGCACGAGGTGGTACGCGGTGGCGGTGCCGAGAAGACCGCCGCCGATGACGGCCGCGTCGAAGACCATGCCGGATTCTACCTCCGTCCTCGCGATACACTCTGCCGGTGATCTTCCTCATCCGTCACGGCGAGACCCCGGGTAACGCCTCGAGAATTGTCCAGCATCCGGACGCGCCGCTTTCACCGCGCGGCGTGGCCCAGGCCGAGCGGCTGGCGCGACGGCTCGCGCAGGAGTCCATCGCGCACATCGTGTCGAGTGACTTCGCGCGTGCCGTCACCACCGCGCAAACCTTACAGGGCGCCACCGGCGCTCCGCTGTCGTTCGAGACGCTGCTGCAGGAGCGCAACTTCGGCGACCTCCGGGGCCGGCCGTATGCCGAGCTCGGCTTCGACATGTTCGAGCCGGACTACGCGCCGCCCAACGGCGAGACGTGGCCGGTGTTCCACAAACGCGTGGATCATGCCTGGGCCCGCGTGCAGGCGCTGGCGGCGGCGACGCACGGCAATCTGGCCGTGGTCACCCACGGGCTCGTGTGCCGCTCGCTCGCCGCGCGGCATCTCGTCCTCCCCGACGGCGATACGGTGCCCGAGCGCTGGGAGAACGCCTCCGTCACGGCGGTGGCGTGTCCGGCGCCGTGGCGCGTGAGCCTGCTCAATTGCATCGCCCATCTCGACGACCTCGACGCGCCCCTCGCCGAATCGGGCGCGGCCTGAGAGCACAAGGAGCGCGCATGGCCGCCATCACTCCGCCCTTCAAGCAGATCGCCTCCGGCCTGCGCTTTCCGGAAGGTCCGGTGGCGATGCCGGACGGCTCCGTCATCCTCGTCGAGATCGAGCGCCGCACGCTGTCGCGCGTGACGCCCGACGGCAAGATCCACGTCATCGCCAACCTCGGCGGCGGCCCCAACGGCGCCGCCATGGGCCCGGGCGGCAAGATCTACGTGACCAACAACGGCGGGCTCAAGTTCGTCGAGCGGCCCGGCCGGCTGTTTCCTGTTTTGCAGGCCGACGACTATACCGGCGGCAGCATCGAGGTCGTCGATCCCGACACCGGCAAGTTCGACACCCTCTACGATCGCTGCGAGGGCGAACGGCTGCGCGGGCCCAACGATCTCGTGTTCGATGGCGCGGGCGGATTCTGGTTCACCGATCTCGGCAAGACACGCGAGCGCGACGCCGACCGCGGCGTCGTGTACTACGCGAGGGCCGACGGCTCGATGATCAAGGAAGCGATCTTTCCGCTGGAGCGTCCCAACGGCATTGGCCTTTCGCCCGACGAGCGCACGCTGTACGTGGTGGAGACGCCGACGGCCCGCTGCTGGTCCTTCCGGCTCTCAGCCCCCGGCGTGATCGAATCCGCGAACGGGCCGTACCGCGGCGAGAAGGGCACCGTCGTGGCCGGCCTCGGTGGCTACCAGATGTTCGACTCGCTCGCCGTCGACGCCGAGGGCCACGTGTGCGTGGCCACGCTGATCACGGGCGCGGTGAGCGACATCTGGCCCGACGGCAGCCGCGTGGAGCAGTACATGCTGCCCGACATGATGGTCACCAACGTCTGCTTCGGCGGCCGCGATCTGCGGACGGCGTTCGCCACGCTGTCGATGGGCGGCACGCTCGTGTCGTTTCCGTGGCCGCGCCCGGGCCTGCCGCTGCGCTACCTGAATGGGTAGGGGCTGCCGCCGGGCCGTAGTACCCTCCGTCGCGGAGGGTTCACCATGAAGGCCTACTGGATCAGTCCGGGTGCGGGCGGGACGAATGTCGAGCTTCGCGAATCCCCGGCGCCGGATCCGAAGCCCGGCGAGATCCTCGTGCGCGTCCGGGCCACCTCGTTGAACCGGGGCGAGCTGCTGGGCGGCAAGCCCGGCGCGCCCGCCAAGCCCGGCGGCGGTGAATGCGCGGGGGAGGTGGCGAAGCTCGGCGAGGGCGTCACCGGTTTCTCCGCCGGCGATCGCGTGATGGGACGCTGCGCGGGCGGCTTCGCCGAGTATTCGGTGATGGACGCGCGCGAGGCGATGCGCGCGCCGGAGCGCCTCACGTGGGAAGAGGCGGCGGCCACGCCACTCGTGTTCCTCGTCGTCTACGACATGCTCGTCGCCCAGGGCCATCTGGCGGCGGGGCAGTGGCTGCTCGTGACGGGCGCCTCCTCCGGCGTCGGCGTGGCCGCGCTGCAGACGGGCAAGGCCCTCGGCGCGCGCGTCATCGGGACCTCCGGCTCCTCCGACAAGCTCGCGCGGCTGGAGAAGCTCGGACTCGATGTCGGCATCCGCACACGCGCGGGCGACTTCCACGAGGCGGTGATGAAGGCCACCGACGGCAAGGGCGTGAACCTGGTGGTCAACAACGTGGGCGGCTCGGTGTTCGCCGAGTGCATCAAGAGCCTGGCCTTCGAGGGCCGGCTGGCCACCGTGGGGCACATGGACCGCGTGCTGAGCGCGTCCCTCGACCTCGAAGCGCTGCACGGCAAGCGGCTCACCGTCTTCGGCGTCAGCAACCGCCTGCGCACGGCACCTCAGCGCGCGGAGACCGTGCGCGGCTTCGTGAAGGACGTCATGCCCTACTTCGCCGATGGCCGCTTACGGCCACTCATCGACAAGGCGTTCGCGTTCGACGACCTGCCCGCCGCCATCAAGTACATGGAGTCCGACACCCAGGTGGGCAAGATCGCCGTCCGCGTGTGATCCGCGCGCGTTACAGCTGATCGCGCAGGGGGATCAGCGGCAGATAGAACAGGTTGCGGAAGCGGTGGCGCTTCCACTCTTCGTAGGTCACCTGCCGCGTGTGCTTGAGGTCCTCGCGGAAGATCTCGGTCATTCTCACCGTCAGCGCGCGGTCCATGAAGGTCAGGTTCAGCTCGTCGTTGAGCGCGAAGGAGCGGTTGTCCAGGTTGGCGCTGCCGATGCTGACCCACTGCCCGTCGACGACCATCGTCTTGGCGTGGAGCAGCGCGGGGCCGTACTCGTAGATCTTCACGCCCGCTTCGAGCGCGCGGCCGAAGTGCGCCTGGCTGGCCTGGCGCACGAGGCGATCGAGGGTGGTGCCCGCCACCCCCGCCGTGATGACCGACACGTCGACGCCGCGGCGGGCCGCGCGCGCGATCGCCTCCGCGAGGCTGTCGTCCGGCACGTAGTACGGATTCGTGATGTAGATCGACGAGCGCGCGGAGTCGACGGCGAGATGGAAGAGCAGGTATGCCTCGGCGGCGCCGCTGGCGCCCGAGCTCTTCACCGACTGGGCCGCCACATCGCCGCGCCGCTGGGGCGGAGGGAAGTAGGCGTCGCCGCCGAGGAGCTGGGCCGTCGTGTCCCGCCAGTTCTCCGCGAAGGCGGCCTGCAGGAAGCGCACGATCGGTCCCTCCACTCGAACGTCCGTCTGCCGCCAGTACCCCTCGCGGCGGCCGTTGCCCGTCCATTTCTCTCCGACCCCGGTGCCTCCCGTGAAGCCGACCCGGCCGTCGACGACGAGGACCCGGCGATGGTTGCGATGGTTGAGGCGCCGGATGGTGAAGGGATTCACTGCATGAAAGAACGCGAAGTGGCATCCGGCGCTCTGCCACATCTCACGCATCGGCTTCGGGACGCGGCTGGAGCCCACGGCATCGAGGAGAATGTTCACGCCCACGCCGGCCCGGCACCGCTCGGCGAGCGCCTCCGCCATCTCCTGCGCAATGTCCCCCGTCTCGTAGATGAAGTTGGCGAAGGTGATGGTGGTGGTGGCGCCGCGGATCGCCGCCAGCATGGCCGGGAAGATCTCGTCGCCGTTCAGGAGCACGTCGACGCGGTTGCCGTCGATGAGACCGCCCATCGTGTGCGCTTCGAGGGCGCGCACGAACGCCGGCTCGCCCACTCTGACGTCGGGTGCCGCATACTCCGGGCGGCTCAGCGTGCAGCCCGCCAGCGCCACGGCGAGCGCCATCACGGCCGCCGCTCGCATGATCACGGGCGCGCGTAGTGCTCGATGATGTAGCCGGCGATGGAATGCCGGGACGGCCCCGCGGGCAGCGCACTCACGTCGAACCAGCGCGCGTCCTCCAGCTCGTCGTGGTCGATGACCACGTCGCCGCCGGCGTAGGTGGCGACGAAGCCGATCATGAGCTGGCTCGGGAAGGGCCAGTTCTGGCTGCCGACGTAGGTGACGTCCTTGACGTCGACGCCGACCTCCTCCTTCACCTCGCGCGCCACGCAGCCCTCGAGCGACTCGCCGTTGTCCACGAAGCCGGCCACGAGCGCGTAGCGGCCCGGCGCAAAGGTCGCCTTGCGCGCGAGGAGCACGCGGTGGCCGTCGCGCACGAGCACGATCACGCACGGGTGCAAGTGGGGGTAGTGCTCGTAGCTGCATCGCGAGCACTTCTTGCCCCACTCGCCTTCGATGCGCGTGGTGGGCGCGCCGCACCGCGGGCAGTGAGCGCTCGTGCTCTGCCAGTGCAGTGCCTGCATGGCCATGCCGCCCAGGGAGAGCAGCTCGTCGGGCAGCCGCGTGCCCTTCATCGGAATGAGCGTCTCGCGCCGAAGGCCCGCCGGCACCGCGGCGTCGTTGGGCAGCACGCTCACCCAGCACGGCGCGTCGTCGAGGGTGCCGAGCCAGAAGGGCTCCCCGCCGCCCGCGCAGCCGGCGGGGAGCGCGCCCTGCGGCAGGCACGGCTTGTCGTTATCGGCGAGGACGAGGAGATTCTGGTCCTGCACGATCAGCCAGTGGCCGCGCGCAGCCGGTGGCTTGGTGCCGCGCTTGGCGGGCGTGAAGGTGTCGCGCAGGCAGTCGCGGTTGAACGGCAGGTAGACGGACTCCGGCGTCATGCGGTCCTCCGCGGCAGATTGAACGCGTCCGCGAGCAGCTCGTAGGAACGCAGGCGCGCCTTGGGATCGTGCGTGATGCTCACGACGACCAGCTCCTCCACGCCGTACTCGTCCGCCATTGCGAGCAGGCGCGCGCGCACCTGCTCGGGATCGCCCGCGATGCTGCGCCGGCGCGCATGGTGTGCGATGGCCCGCTCCTGCTCCGTGTACGGATACGCTTCCGCCTCCTCCACGGAAGGATAGGCGCCGAAGCGTCCGGTGTAGAGCTTGACGATGAAGAGGTCGCGGCTCTGCGCGAGCCGGCTCGCCTCGGCCTCCGTCTCCGCGCACACGACGAACACGGCCACGCTCGCGCGCGGCCGCGCCAGCATCGGCGAGGGCTGGAAGGCCGCCGTGTAGGCGCGCGTGACCTCGGCGCCGCCCTCGCCGTTGATGAAGTGCGCGAAGGAAAATCCGGTGCCGAAGTGCGCGGCGAGGGCGGCGCTGTCACCGCTGGAGCCGAGCAGCCACACCTCCGGCGCCGTCGGTCCGGTGGGCATGGCCTTGATGCCGCGGAACGGGTGGCCGGGCTCGATGGTGTCGTGCAGGAAGCCGATGACGTCACGCACCTGCTCGGGAAACGCCTCCAGCGGCAGTGCGCCGGGGCCGTGCTTGAGCGCGCGCGCCGTGCGGCCGTCGGTGCCCGGAGCGCGGCCGATGCCGAGGTCGATACGCCCGGGGAAGAGCGTCTCCAGCATGCGGAAGTTCTCCGCCACCTTGAGCGGGCTGTAGTGCGTGAGCATGACGCCCCCCGAGCCCACGCGGATGCCGGACGTCTGCGCGGCCACCTGGCCGATGAGGACCTCCGGCGTGGAGCCGGCGAGGCCGCCGCTCGCATGGTGCTCGGCGAGCCAGTAGCGGTGATAGCCGAGACGGTCGGCCGCACGTGCGAGGTCGAGCGTGTTGTGCACGGCGTCCGCGGGCGTGCTGCCGCTCGGGATCGGCGATTGATCGAGGACGCTCAGAAGGGGCGTGGCGGCCACCATGGATAGAAGGGGGGCATGTCCTTGCCCGGCGTCTGGGTGAACCGCGGCGGCCGCTTTTCGAGAAAGGACGTGATGCCCTCGTAGGCGTCGGGAGAGCGGCCCGTGTACGCCATGCCGAGGGAGTCGATGCGGTGCGCCTCCATCGGATGATCGGCGCCGAGCATGCGCCACAGCATCTGCCTGATGAGCGCCACGGAGACAGCGGAGGTGTTCTGCGCGATCTCCAGCGCCAGCTCGCGCGCGGCGGGCAGGAGCGCCTCGGGCGGAACCACGCGGCTCACGAGCCCGGCCGCCAGCGCCTCCTCGGCGGCGAACACGCGCCCAGTGTAGGTCCACTCCGCGGCGCGGCTGATCCCGACCAGGCGCGGCAGGAACCAGGTGCTGCACGCCTCCGGCACCACGCCGCGCCGGGCGAAGACAAAGCCCATGCGCGCGGCGGTGGACGCGAGGCGGATATCCATGGGCAGCGTCATCGTGATGCCGAAGCCGACGGCGGGCCCATTGATGGCCGCGATGACGGGCTTCTTCATCTCGAAGATGCGCAGGGTCACGAGGCCGCCGCCGTCCCGGTGCTCCTCCGGTGACTGCGTCCGGCCGCGCGCGGGCCCATCGAAGGTGTTTCCGCCGGTGCCGAGGTCGGCGCCCGCGCAGAAGGCGCGCCCGGC
>JBKKCN010000788.1:0-9911 GCA_046712525.1 Candidatus Rokuibacteriota bacterium | reverse complement strand
CCCGGGGCACACTCTGCTCCGGCTCATTCGGTCGCTCGTTCGCCTCCGGAAGCGGGAAGAGAGTATCGTTCATGCACGCAGTGTCACTGCGTTACGCGCCACGAGACCAGGATTTTTTCACAACCTCTTTGCCGCGGCGCTTCCGAGCGTAAAGGGGCGTGGGGGCCGTCGAGGCCCCCATGTAAGTAAATCAAGAAAGTTCAGGCCGAGCGCGAGCCGTAACCGAGCGTCCGCCGCCGCGCTCGCAGCCGCTACATCTCCGGGCGCTTGCCGTGCGTTGCTCGCACCTCCGTTTTGATTCCGCCGCGGACGGTGAAGTCCCCGATGACTTCGGCCCAGCGAGGGTGTGCGGCGGACACGAGGTCGTCGAGAATGCGATTCGTCACGTCCTCGTGGAAGGCACCTTCCTGCCGGTATGACCACATGTAGAGCTTCACCGATTTCAGCTCCAGAAGGTGCTGGTCCGGCACGTAGCGAATCCGGATGGTCGCGAAGTCCGGCTGTCCCGTCATCGGACACAGGCACGTGAACTCCGGGATCTCCATCGACACTTCGTAATCCCGGTCCGGATGCGGGTTGGCGACGACCTCGAGATGCTTCGACGGCTGGCTGGGCATGCCGCGATTATATCGCCGGTCGTTTCAGCGGGCGGATGCTCGTCAGCCCGATACCCGCGGCCACCGCGACACTCGCGATGAGCACCTCGATCGTGAGCGCATCGCCCGTGAAGGCGGCGGCGGCGAGCACGCCGAAGATCGGCTGCGTGAGGAAGTAGGTGGCGAGGCTGCTGGGACGGTAGTGCTTGAGCAGCCAGAGGTTCACGACGAAGTTGAAGCCGGCGATGAGCACGCCCTGGTAGGCGAGCACGGCAATCAGGCGTGCTGTCCACTGCGTCGGTCGCGTCTCGAAGAGGCTCGACGTGATCAGGAACAGCGTGCCGCCGATGGCCGCCTGGGACAGGATGAGCTTCAGCGGATCCAGGCTCTGTACGGCGCGCGCGAGATAGATGGTGCGCTCGGCGAGAAGGAAGGCGCTGCCGAACATGATGGCGTCGCCGAGCAGTGTGGAGCCGCCCGCGGTCAGCTCGCGGCCGAAGAGCATGACGATGCCGCCGTACGCGATGACGACGCCGGCGAGGCGCTGCAAGGAGAGCCGGTCGCCCGGGATCATGAAGTGGGCGAGGACGACCGTGTGCACCGCGTAGCTGTTGAGCAGGATGGACGCGTGGGCGGCGCTCGTCAACGACGTGCCGATGTTCATGCTGCCGACTTGCGCCGTGAAGAGCGGCCGAGCACGAGAAGCGGCCGCCATTCGTGGCGCGCGATGGCGAAGCCCTTCAGCCGCCCCGTCCATCCGCCCCAGATCAGGACCGCGACCGCCCCCACGAGGAACCGCATCCACGCCAGGCGTAGGGGAGGCGTGTCCTCGAGGCCGAGCTTGATGGCGACGGGATTGGCGCCCCAGAACACGGAGACGACGAGGGCGAGGATCGCCCCCGGCAGATCGACGTTGCGCAGTCCGGTCAGAGGGCGGCGAGGGAGAGGCCGCGCGAAGCGCCCGTCGTGAGATCGACGATCTTGACCTCGTGGTGGTTGGTATCCGCGACCCACAGCCAGCCGAGGCCGACCGCGAGCCCGCCTGGCTCGAAGAGCACGTCCGGCTCGCCCGTGCCCGCCAGCGTCTGCACTCGGCGTGTCACCGGGTCCAGGACCTTCACCTTGTGGTTGTACGTATCGGCCACGTACACGAGACCCTTCCAGGCTGTGATGCCGAGCGGGTGCTGCAGCCGCACCTCGTCCGCCACGCCGTCGCGATCACCGAACTCGAAGAGGTCGCCTCCCGCGACGGTCTCCACGCGATCGGTGTGGCGGTCGATGGACCGGATGGAGCTCGTCTCGCTGTCCGCCACGTAGAGAAAGCGGTCGTCAGCGGTGATGCCGCTCGGCTGTGCGAAGGCGGCCTGCCACCGCGGCCCGTCCTCGCGCGCCTCGCGGCCCGTGCCCGCGTAAGGACCGATGCTGCCGTTCTCGGGCTCCAGCACCCAGATCTGGTGAGCACCCGCCATGGCCACGAAGAGGTCGCCGTCGGCGAGCGTGAGGTCCCAGGGCGAGTTGAGCTCGACGGCGCGCCTGTCGCCGGCGGCGCCCACGCCCCGCGCCTGCTCGCCGGTGCCCGCCAGCGTGGCCACCAGTCCCGACTCGAGGTCCGCGGAGCGAATGAGGTGATTACCGGTGTCGGCGACGTAGACCACGTCGTCCACAACGGCGAGGCCTTGAGGGTGGTGGAAGCGTGCGCGCGCGAGGTCGCCGTCGTCGGCGCCGGGCTCGCCGATGCCGATCACGCGCGTAATCTGGCCGTCCACGGCGGCGACGACGATGCGGTGGTGATTCGTGTCGGCGATGAACACACGCCCGGACACGTCGTCGACGACGATCTTGCTCGGGTAGTGGAGGAGCGCGGGCGTCGGCGCCGGCCGCACGGCGACGAAGCGCGGAGTGGCGTCGAGGGAGCCGTTGGCGAGCCCCTCGGCCACCAGCGCGCCCACCAGCTCGTCCATCATGGCCTCGTGGCCCTCACCCGACACGCCGCCCACGACACGGCCGCCGGTGTCGATGACGAGCAGGGTGGGCCAGACACGCACGCCGTACGCGCGCCAGATGGTGAGGTCGCGGTCATTGACGACGGGGTGCTCGACACCGTAGCGACGAACGGCTTCCTCGATGTGCGCGGTGTGGCCTTCGTTCGTGAACTTCGCCGAGTGCACGCCGATGATGACGAGCTCCCCGGCGTACTTGCGCTCCAGCCGCTTCAGCTCCCGCAGCACGTGCATGCAGTTGATGCAGCAGTAGGTCCAGAAATCGAGGATCACGACCTTGCCGCGCAGGCCCGCGAGGGTGAGGGGACGGTCGGTGTTCAGCCAGCCCTCACCACCGGTGAGCTCGGGCGCGCGCACGCGGGCGTCGGGGAGGTCGATCGGCATTCGGCGTGCTCCGCTCCTGCGCGGGATTGTACGCTGCCGGCGGGCGGCGAAACGTCGGTTATGATCGAGGCATGAAGATCGGCCTCATCGGACTTCCCAAGAGTGGCAAGACGACGTTGTTCAACCTGCTCACCGGCTCCAACATCGCCACCTCGCGCTACGACAGCGGGCGCAGCGAGCTGCACACCGGCATCGCGCGCGTGCCCGATCCGCGCGTGGACACGCTGCGCGGCTTGTTCAATCCCAAGAAGACCACTTTCGCCACCTTCGAGGTCGTCGATCTCGCCGGCATCGCCAAGGGGGAGCGGGCGGGCCTCGACACCAAGGAGTTCCGCAACGCCGATGCGCTGCTGCACGTGGTGCGCGGGTTTGCCGACGAGGCGCTGGGGGCGCCCGATCCCAAGCGGGACATCGTCGACCTGGAGATGGAGCTGATCCTCGCCGACCTCGAGGTGGTGGAGCGCCGGCTCGAGCGCCTGGAGGCGTCGCTCAAGAAGCAGCGCAAGGAGGCAGAGGTCAAGGAGCAGGAGGTGCTGGCGCGGCTGAAAGATTCTCTGGAGAAGGAGACGCCGCTGCGCGCAGTGACGCTCAACGCCGAGGACGCGCGCGTCGTGCGTGGCTTCACCTTCCTGTCGCAGAAGCCCATCCTGCATTGCGTGAACCTCGACGAGAAGGCGATCGCCGACGGCCCCAAGGTGGTGGAGCGCTTCGACCTCGCGGAGACGGCGGCAAAGGCGTGGACGCGCGTGGGCTGGGTATCCGCCGTGATCGAGACCGAGGTCGCGCAGCTCGAGGGCGACGAGCAGCAGGCGTTCCTCGCCGACCTTGGCCTTCCCGAGCCCGCCATCCGCCGCGTGCTGCGGGACTGCTACGAGCTGCTCGGGCTCGTGTCGTTCTTCACGGTGGGGGAGGACGAGGTGCGCGCATGGCCGATCCCGCGCGACACGCGCGCCCAGGATGCCGCCGGCGCCGTCCACTCCGATATTGCTCGCGGCTTCATTCGGGCCGAGGTCAATGGTTTCGACGAGCTCCTCGCCGTCAAGGGCTCCTTTGCCGACCTGCGCGCCCAGGGCGCCCTGCGCCTGGAGGGCAAGGACTATATCGTCCGCGACGGGGAGATTTGCCACTTCCGGTTCAACGTCGCCAAGTAGGGGCCACTCGACGGCGTAGCGATTGCAATTCTCGGGGCCATGCGGTTACGACGCGCATGCGGCCCCCTCCTGGCGCTCGGTGCTGCACTGCTGACGCCGCTTTCCCTTTCCGCTCAGACGCTTTCGACCTACGACGCCTTCACTTCCGAGGAGATAGACGGCGGTCGCTGGGCTGGCGTCGAACAGGTCATCGGCTACGGCAACCAAGCGGGCGGATGGGTCAACGCGAGTGAGAGCCAGTGGACGCAGCATCCCGAGTTTTCGATCGTGAACACGGCGGTGGATCGCCGGATCGTCGGGGGCCAGCTGCGGCTGCAGCTCAGCACGAGCGGCGGCACTCATGACAACACCATGGCGCCTGGACACGGGCGACTGGCACTGCGCTCGAGGAACTCCGCGACGCGCGTGCAAGCCGGTGTCACCGTCATGGCAGCCGATCCGCAGCCGTGTCGGTCCGCGGGAGAGAGCCGAACGCGCGCTCAGCTTTACGCCCAGGTGTTCAAAAATACGGCGGACCGGCCCGTCGTGTTCGCGACCTTGTCCCTGCAGCGCAGTACGTTCGGCGGAGATCGGATCGTCGCCGTGCTCAGCCGATGCCGGGACGCCGACTGCCTCGTCGCCGAGGATCTGGACTGGGTCGTGTTCAACCGCTCATGGATCTTGCGCACCGCCCACACGCTCTCGATCACGATTCCACCCACGAACGATCGTGTGGTGTTCTCTGTCAGCGGCGGTGGCATGGCGGCGGAGAGCCGCACGCTGCGCAACGTTCTGCCGCCGGAGGCCTACTGGGTGGGGGGGACTTTCTCTCTCACCGTGGAGAACTCGCCGGCGAATTGCCCGGCCGACGGCGGCTCACCAAGCGAGCGTGTCGAGGTCACGATGGACGCTCGCTTCGACAACGTGCGGGTGAGCGGCGCCCAGGCGCCGGCGCGCTGACATGAAGATCCGGGCGATCGCGGGGATCCTGTCCGTCTTGGCGATCTTGTGGACGACGCCCGCGCGCGCTCAGAGCCTCGGGGTCTACGACAACTTCAGTTCGGGCAGGCTCGACCCGGGGCGGTGGCGGGGATACGAGTACGTCATCGACGGCACGTCGAGCCGTACCTATGCGCTCTACGGCGGGTACGGCGACGCTCCCTCCGGCTCGGGCCACTCGCTATTTGGCCCCAGCGCCGCCGTCGAAAGCACGCGACGGGTCGTTGGCGGACAGGCCCAGATCGCCCTGAGCGGTTACAAGCTCGGGGGGTTCCAGGGAAGTTACAACCGCGGCAAGGGGCGCAGCGGTTTGCGGATGAACCATCCGGGCTTGGCCGACCACAGTCCCGTCGCGACGATCTTTCGTGCCTCGGTGACGGTTGCCGGCGTGTCTGCAGAGCCGCCTGATCCGGGAGAGGGCTGCGGCTGGCATAACGCCGCGCGCGCACAGTTGTTCGGCCACTTCTTCAACGATGGCAGCAGCGCCGGTCCGGAGGACCTTACGGGTGATGTCTTTGCCGCCATAGGGCTCGAGCGTCGTGTGGAGATGACGAGCGCCGGGCCCGTCGTGCGGGACGTGGTCGAGGCTCGGGTCGGCCGCTGCAACACCCCGGCCTGCAGGATGACCTGGGACACCACGCTATTCACGCGCGGCTGGACGGTGGGCGCCGCCCATGTGCTCACGATCACCTGGCGTCCGGGATCAAATGCGTTCACGTTCACCATCAGCGGGGGCGGGATCGCCGCCGAGTCCCGTACCGTCGCGTACGCAAGAGCCGACTCGGCGCCGCCGCGCGGCTACGCCTACGACTTGCGCGTCGAGACGCAGCCCGGCTTCTGTGGGAACGGCGAGGAGTTGATCCCGGCGAGGGCGTCGATCGACGCCCGATTCGACAACGTCCAGCTCGACAGCGCCGCCGCCACCGCCGCCCGCTAGCCGCGGCAGAGCCGTGGCTCCTCGATGTTCCGTTGATCCCTGGTCGTCCTACCGTCTCGACGCGAGAGCGGCGCGCATGCGCGTCAATCCCTCCACGAGCAAGGCGCGCGGGCAGGCGAAGTTCAGTCTCACGAATCCATCGCCGCCGGGGCCGAACGTGCGGCCGTCGTTGAGGGCCACGCGCGCCGTGTCGAGGAAGAACGTGCAGGGATCGCCGCCGGGGATTCTCGCTTGACGACAGTCGAGCCACGCAAGGTACGTCCCTTCCGACGGCGTCATCGTCACGCCGGGTAGCTGCTGCGGGACCTCGCGGAGCAGAAAATCGCGATTGCCTTCCAGATAGCGCAGGAGCGCCTCCAGCCACGCGTCCCCCTCCCGGTATGCGGCCACCGCCGCCGTGTAGCCGAGGAGGTTGATCTTCGGCACGATGTCCGCACCGGCCGCCACGAAGCGCTCGCGAAGGGCGACGTTCGGGATCACCGCCACCGCGCACTTGAGACCCGGCAGGTTGAACGTCTTGCTGGGGGCGATGAGCGTGATCGTGCGCGCCTCGATCTCGGGCGCGAGGGAGGCGAGGGGGACGTGCGGCCGGCCGTCGAGCACGAGATCTCCGTGGATCTCGTCTGCGACGATGTGCAGATCGCGCCGCAGACAGGCGGCCGCCATGCCCTCCAGGTCCTTTCTCGTAAAGGCGCGCCCCACCGGGTTGTGGGGGTTGCACAGCAGGAAGAGCCTCGTGCGCTCGCGAATGGCGCGCGCAAACGCGTCGAGGTCGACGGTGTAGCGTCCATCCGGCCCCCGCGTGAGCGCGTGCTCCTCGCGTGTGAGGCCGTGGTTGCCGTGCGCTCTGAGGATCGGCGGGTACACCGGAGTCTGCACGAGCATGCCGTCGCCGGGCGCGGTGAGCGCGCGGCAGGCGACGTTGAAGCCTGAAATGACGCCGGGCACCGCCAGCACCGCGGCGGGATCGACGCGCCAGCCATAGCGTTTGGCCAGACGCTCGGCGACGATCTCGGGCAGCTCGTGGCGCTCGGTGAGATAGCCGAAAAAACCGTGCGCGACGCGAGCGCGCAGCGCCGCCACCACCGCGGGCGGGGAGGGGAAGTCCATGTCGGCCACCCACAGCGGCAGGACGTCGGGCGGGTACTTGCGCCATTTGTTGCTGTCGGAAGTCGTGCGGTCGACCACCCGGTCGAAGTCGAAGTTGGGCATGGCGCCTACGCTAGCATTGGGCGTCATCGGTATGCTATGTCTGCCGTCGATGATCAGCCTGGACCCCACGCGCACCGCCGTCGTCGCCATCGACATGCACCGGGGCCACCTCGACCCCGCCATCGCCACCCTGCCCCTGGCGCCCGAGCGGTGCGGGCCCGTCATCAAGCGAGCAGCCGCGCTCTTCGACGCCGTCCGCTTGCGGGGAGTGCCGGTCGTGCACGTGGTCACGGAGTATCGCGACAGCGCCGAGATCGCCACCAACCCCTTCTGGAAGGCCGCCCACGACGATCCCTCGAAGGCGCGCCGCGGCATCCTGCGCCACAACCTCGCCGGCGGGCCGGGCACCGAGATCATCGCGGAGCTGCGCGACCCGCGCGACCTTTTGGTGCATGGCAAGAAGCGCTACAGCTCCTTCCATGCCACCGATCTCGAGTTCGTGCTGAGGCGCACGCTGGGCGTCGACACGGTCATCCTCGCCGGCATCAACACGACCACGTGCGTGCTGTGCGCCAGCTTCGAGGCGACCAACCTGGACTTCCGTGTCATCGTCGCCGCCGATGCGGTGGACTCGATGGACGGGGAGGAGATGCACCGCTTCGCGCTGCGGCTCATGGGCGCCGCCATCGGCTGGCCGATGACCAACGCCGACATTCTCGAGTCGCTCTCTACCTCAGGAGGCTGACATGCGCAGGCTGCTCGTGATCGCCGTGCTCGCCGTGATCGTGGCCGGGCTCGTGGCCGGCAGTGGGCCGTCGGAAGCGCAGAAGGGGCCGATCAAGATCGGCATGCTGGTGCCGCAGACGGGGCCGCTGTCGGCGAACGGCAAGGACATGATCAACGGCTTCGAGCTCTTCTTCGAGGAGAACAAGTACCGCCTTGCGGGGCGGGAGATCAAGTTCATCGTCGAGGACGACGAGGGCAAGCCCGCCACCGGCCTCACCAAGGTGCGCGCGCTCGTGGAAGGGCAGGGCGTGCACCTCGTCACGGGGCCGCTGAGCGCGGGGGTGGGCTACGCGGTGGCGCCCTACATCGATTCCAAGAAGATCCCCGCCATCTTCCCCATCGTGGCCGGCGACGACATCACCCAGCGTAAGCGCAGCCCCTACATCGTGCGCGTGGGGTGGGCGGGCTCGCAGCCCTCGCATCCCTTCGGCAAGTGGGTGTACGACAATCTCAAGTACAAGAAGATCTCCGTCATCGCGTTCGATTTCGCCTTTGGCTGGGAGGTGGTCGCCGGTTTCCAGCGCACGTTCGAGGAGTCAGGGGGCCAGGTCGTCCAGAAGCTGTGGCCGCCGCTCGGTAACGCGGACTTCGCGCCGTACATCTCGCAGCTCCGCCGCGACGTCGACGCCGTCTACGCGCAGTTCTCCGGCGCCGACGCTCTGCGCTTCGGCAAGCAGTACGCGGAGGCCGGGCTCAAGGAGCGGCTGCCCCTCATCGGAGGCGGCACCTTCACGGACGAGCATGTGCTGCGCGTGCAGGGCGACGAGGTGCTCGGCGTCATCACCGCTCTGCACTACTCCGCGGCCCTGGAGAACCCGGCCAACAAGAAATTCGCCGCCGCCTACGAGGCGAAGTACAAGCAGGTGCCCTCGTATTATTCGGAAGGCACGTACGTGGCGGGGGTGGCGTTGAAGGCGGCTCTGGAAGCGACGGGCGGCGACATCGAGAACGTCGATCGGTTCCTCACTGCCCTGCGGAGGGTCGATCTCTCCGACTCGCCGCGGGGGCCGATGAAGTTCGACGCCTACGGCAATCCCATCATGAACATCTACGTGCGCAAGGTGGAGAAGGTGAACGGGCGGCTGCAGAACACGGTCATCCACACCTTCCCCAACATCTCGCAGTTCTGGACGTACGCGCCGGAAGACTTCCTCAAGAGCCCGGTCTACTCGCGCGACAATCCGCCCTGCCGCTTCTGCTAGGGTGAGCCCGGCCATGGCGACGGTGGGGATCGTCGGCCTCGGGCTCCTCGGTCACGCCATCGCCTCTCGGCTGCGCATGGCCGGTCACGACGTGGCCGGCTACGACGTGGCGGCCGACCGTCGCCGGACGCTCACGACTGTCGGCGGGCGTGCCGTCGAGTCCGTGGCCGCGGTGGCCGAGAGCGCCGATCCCGTGTGCGTGGTGCTGCCGTCGCTGGAGGCGGTGGAGGAGGTGGTGCTCGGCGCCACCGGGTTGGTGGCGACGGGGCGTGCAGGGCAGACCATCGTGCAGATGAGCACGATCTCACCCGCGCTCACGGAGCGGCTCGCGCGCGAGGTCACCGCACGCGGCCTGCAGTTCCTCGATTGCCCTGTGAGTGGCACGAGCGGCATGGTGGCGCGCGGCGACGGCATTCTCTTCGTAGGCGGCGAGCACACGCTGTACGCGCGCTGGCGCCCGCTGCTCGAAAGCGTGCTGCCGCGGGCCGTACACGTGGGCGCCGCCGGTCAGGCGATGACGCTCAAGCTTGTCGCCAACCTCCTCGTCGCGCTGCACAGCGCGGCCGCCGCGGAGGCGCTCTCCATGGTGGAGCGGTCCGGGCTCGAGGTGCCGCTCGCGCTCGAGCTGCTGCGCTCGAGCGCGGCCGGATCCCGTATGCTCGATGTCCGCGGCCCCCTCATCGCACGCCGCGACTTCCAGCCACAGATGAAGCTCGACCTCTTCA
>JBKKCN010000787.1:0-11932 GCA_046712525.1 Candidatus Rokuibacteriota bacterium | reverse complement strand
GGCGCCACGTGGGCCGACGGCCCGAAGGAGGTGGCGCGTGCGGGCGAGCTGATCCTCACCTCGCTGCCGGGCCCGGCGGAGGTCGAGGCCGTCGCCCTCGGCCCCAACGGCATCCTCGAGGGCGCGCAGCCGGGCAGCATCTACGCGGACCTCTCGACGAACTCGCCGACAGTGATGCGGAAGATCCACGCCGCCTTCAAGTCCAAGGGGGTCCACGTTTTGGACTCTCCGGTGTCGGGCGGCGTCCTCGGCGCCAGGCGCGGCAGCCTTCAGGTGATGGTCGGTGGCGAGGAAGGCGTCTACCAGGAAGTGAAGGCAGTCCTCGGCGCCATCGGCAACAACGTGGGCTACATGGGCGGGATCGGCTCCGGCACCATCGCCAAGCTCGTCCACAACATGATCAGCATTCTGTCGCGCTCGCTCGTCGCGGAGGGGTTCACGCTCGGCGTGAAGGCGGGCGTGAAGCCGGAGGCGCTCCTGGAGGCGATCCGTGGTGCGTCATACGGCCAGGGCCTGATCCTCTCGCACATGATTCCGGACGTCGTCTTCAAGGGGGCGTTCGACACCGTGCGCTTCGCGCTGAAGCTGGCGCGCAAGGACGTCGGCCTCGCGACGGCGCTCGCACGCGAGTACGACGTCCCCATGCCGATGGCCGCCGTGGGCGAGCAGATCCTGATCGAAGCCATGGCGCGCGGCTGGGGTGATCGCGATTCAACCTCGCCGTGGGAGCTCCAGGAGGAAGCGGCGCGCGTCAAAGTGCGGTCGAGCCAATGAGCTTTGCGCTCGACGGTATCCGGGTGCTCGAGCTTGCGCGCTTTCAGGCGGGGCCGCGCGGCGGCATGATCCTGTCCGACCTCGGCGCCGAGGTCATCAAGGTCGAAGCGATCGGCGGCGAGGAGACGCGCAAGCACCCTCCGATGGTGCGCGGGCAGAGCGTCTACTTCACCGTCTACAATCGTGGCAAGAAGAGCATCTGTCTCGACCTTCGGAAGCCCGAAGGCAAGGACGTCTTCGCCGCGCTCGTGAAGACGTCGGACGTCGTGCTGGAGAACTTCCGGCCGGGCGTGATGAAGGCCATGGGCTTCGACTACGAGCGGCTGCGCGCGCTCAACCGCGGCATCATCCTGGTGTCGGTGTCCGGCTTCGGTCAATACGGCCCGTACACCGAGCGGCCCGCCTTCGATTCACTCGGCCAGGCCATGAGCGGCCTCATGACGCTCACCGGCCAGCTCGAAGGCAAGCCGATCGGCACCGCGACGTCGGTGGCAGACCGCTACACCGCGCTGCACGCGACGATCGGCACCCTCGCCGCCCTGCGCCATCGCGACCGGACGGGCGAAGGTCAGCTCGTCGACGTGTGCCTGCTGGATGCAGCACTCACGATGGTCGAGATCCCGACGTCGTACTACCTCGCCACGGGGCAGGAGGGCGGCGAGGGCGGCCGCCCACCGTACAGGACGAAGGACGGGTGGATCGTCATCGCGGCCGCGGGCCGCCACATGGCCTCCGCCCTGATGAAGATCGTCGGCGGCCCCGACGACGACACGCCGCTCGCCGGCAGCTCACCGGCCGCGGAGCGTCGCGCGAAGATCGACGCGTGGTGCGCCTCGCACACGAGCGACGATGCGTGCGCCGCGCTTCAGGCGGCGGGCATTCCGTCGGCCCCCGTGCGCACGATCCCCGAAGTGGCGAAGGACCCGCACCTCTGGGAGCGCGAGATGCTCGTGAAGATGGACGACGCGGTGGCCGGCGAGATGTACGTCCCCGGCGTGACCGTGAAGATGTCGAGGACGCCCGGCCGGGTGGGCCCGGTGCCGACGCCCGGTCAGCACACTGACGAGGTGCTCGGGGCCTTGCTCGACTACGACGCCGCGAAGCTCAGCGTGCTGCGCGCCGCAGGCGCGATCGCGTAGCCGTTGCTTTGACAACACGTCGAAAACTACTGATCGCCTCAGCAGTGCTGCTGATAGGCGCCCGCTGTGGACCGAGGCGCAGCCGCCGGGCAACGTGTATCGCGTCGGCTTTTTGCGCACGTCCGCACCTCCGGATACTTACATCGAAGCATTCCGTCACGGATTGAAGGAGCTCGGCTACATTGAGGGGAGGAACGTCGCTTTCGAGTACCGCTGGGCAGGCGGCAAGGTCGATCAGCTTCCTGTGCTTGCCGCCGATCTAGTCAGTCTGAAGGTGGACATCATCGTTACAGATGGTGCCGGCGCCGCGCGGCACGCTCGGGCCGTAACCGGCACGATCCCTATTGTCATGGCGTCCGTCGGGGACCCTGTCGGCGCCGGGCTCGTCGCGAGTCTGGCGCGTCCGGGCGGAAACGTGACCGGCCTCACCAGCATGAACCTGAATCTCGGCGGGAAAATCCTGGATGTTCTCAAAGACATCGTTCCAACCTTGGCCACGTGGCCATATTGGTACCCGCGAGCACGGCAGCCGAGCCCGTCTGTCTAAGAGAGACGCAGGCGTCCGCCCGGTCATTGAAAATCAAGGTGACCACCCTGGTGGTTCGCGGACCCGAGGATTACGAGAGCGCGTTTCGGACGGCGAGCAAAGAGCGAGTGCAGACTCTCGTGGTGGGCGGGACTCCCTTTACCTCGGCTGCTGACCGCAAGCAGATCATCGATCTAGCAACAAGGAGTCGGTTGCCCGCGATTTATGACACACGAGACTGGGCGGAGAACGGGGGGCTCATATCGTATGGAGCAGATCGGGTGGACATGTACCGGCGCGCTGCCATGTACGTGGACAAGATCCTCAGAGGCGCCAAGCCCGCCGACCTCCCCATAGAACAGCCTACGAAGGTCGAGCTGGTAGTAAACCTGCCTGCTGCCAAAAAGATCGGCCTGACAATCCCGCAGTCGATCCTCGTGCGGGCGGAGAGGGTGATCGAGTAACGATAGGTGGAAAGGGTGCGGAGCCCATGAGACGATTTCTAGTGATGCTGACCCTCGCGGATCGCGGCCATCCACGGGGACGAGAACCGGCCGACATTGAGTGCACATCCAGCGGCAATCTGACGGGGCTGATCATTACCATCTCGTATAGCGCGGGCGGCTGGATGCGTGGGCTGTTGCGGAGGCGCCATAGTGCAAACACTGAGGACGGGCTTCATCGGCGGACGACTGGCCGCCTGGATTCTGCAGCGGGCGAACCCCACCAAGGCTTCCCGCTGCACCGGGGAAGCCTACCGGACGCGGAGTAAGATCGACGTCCTGCTCGGCGAGGAGGTGTGGCAGCACCTCCGGGGCAAAACGGTGGTGGACTTCGGTTGTGGCACCGGCGGCGATGCCATCGAGATCGCGAAGCGGGGCGCGGCCCGGGTGATCGGGGTGGACAACCGGCAGCGCGTGCTCGATGAGGCCAGTGCCAAGGCAAAGCAGGCGGGAGTCGCCGGTCGCTGCACGTTCACCCAGAACGTGTCCCACGCTGCGGATGCCGTCGTGTCTCTCGATGGCTTCGAGCACTACGATGATCCTGCCGGCTGCCTCAAGCTCATGCACGGCATGCTGCGCCCCGGTGGGCGGCTGTTCGTCTCCTTCGCCGCGCCGTGGTTCCATCCCCTCGGCGGCCATAGTTTCTCGGCCTTCCCATGGGCTCACCTCATCTTCACGGAGAAGGCGCTGCTCAAGTGGCAGGAAGAGCCGGCGACCGTGACCCGCTTCGAGGAGACCGACGGGGGCCTCAACCAGATGACCATCCGCCGCTTCCGCCGCCTCGTGGCGGCCAGTGATTTCACCGTGGAGCGCTTCGAGAACGTCCCCATCCGCAAGCTCGCATGGCTGGCCAACCCGCTCACCCGCGAGTTCACGACCGCCTGCGTACGCTGCGTCCTCGTGGCCAAGCAGCGGGCGAAGGCGTGAGCGCAGCAGGCCGCTCGCTATAGCTCACACCGAGGTGATCGGGCCGTATTGGCGCTTACCAGTTGCCAATGCCGTCGAAGGGTCTCGCGGCGCTGTTACGTCTGCGCCACGCTTCACGCCGGCGGTCTTACGCAGCGTCAAATCCTTGATCGAGCGTTTGTCGGCCGTCCTACGCTCTCGACGCTTCGGCTTCATGGCGTCCCTCCTCGGCTGTGCTGACTACGACGGGTCGCCACTCGCATTTACGGTGCCATGCGCGACTGCTCCGTATTTCGTGAAGTTACGTCTTGCAGGGGCGGGCGTCGTGCCCTACCGGCGGCATCGCAGTCAGGGCAGGAAGCAAGCGTGGTCGTAACTCAACGTGGGTCCTCGCGATTGCCCACGCGGGGTCCCCCGCTGACGTAAAGCGTTTCTCCGGTCATGAAGTTCGCCTGATCGGAGGCCACGAAGACCACCGCCCACGCGATTTCCTCCGGGCGCCCGAGGCGACCGAGCGGCACCTCGCGTGCCGCCTGGGCGATCATGGCCGGCGTCTTCCACACCTGTAGCACGCCTTCCGTCTCCACCGGTCCTGGCGCCACCGCGTTGACGGTGATCCCGTACTTCGCCCACTCCGCGCCCAGGCTCTGCGTGAGCACCGTCACCCCGGCCTTGGCGGCGGCGTAGGCCGCCATGCCGCGCACGCCGGTGCGCCCAGCCACGGAGGTGACGTTGACGATCTTGCCGGACTTCTGCCGGATCATCACGCGGCCGACCGCTTGCGAGAAGAGGAACACGCCCGTGAGGTTGGTGGCGATCATCGCATCCCACTCGGCCCGTGGCAGGTCCTCCAGGGGCGAGCGGATGCGATAGCCGGCGTTGTTGACGAGCAGGTCGATGCGGCCGAAGGCGCCGAGCGTCTGTGCGACGACGTCGTCCACCTGGCGCGCCTCGGTCACGTCGCACTCGACGGCGAGCCCGCGTCGCCCGGCCGCGCGCACGTCGTCCGCCACGGGCTTCAGCGCGGCCGGGCGGCGGCTGCACACCACCACGTCGGCGCCGACCTTGGCCAGCTCTACCGCGATCGCGCGGCCGATGCCCTGGCTGGCGCCCGTGACGATGGCGACGCGGTCACGCAGCGTGTCCGCCGCGAAGGTCATGCGCGCGCTATTGAATGACCGAATGGGGGGTGGCGACGATCCGCGTGACCTTGATCTGCTCGCGGTCGATCAGCGTCGGGACCTTGGGCGAGATCTCGTTTTTCCAGTAGTCGCTCTGGTAGACGGCGTCGTAGAGACGCTTGCGCTCGCCCTCGTTCTCGAAGCGGCGGATCCACACGTACACGCTCGGGTCTTCCTCACCCACGAAGCTGCCCAGGATGACCATACCCATCTTGACCTGGAAGGGAATGATCTCCTCCTCCATGCACTTCACCCATTGCTCCTGCATCCCCGGACGCACGTGATACTGCCGTAACTCGAAGAACATTCTGGCCTCCCTGGCTCGGGCGCTCGCTTTGGCCGCCCGGCGCCGCCAGAGTACACCGCGGATCTACGGGCCGGCCGGCTTGTCGCCGGCCAGCGTGATGCGGTGCATCGAGCGGCGGTGGCCATGGTAGTCGTTGATTGCGTTGTGCTGGACGCAGCGGTTATCCCAGAACGCGATGGAGCCGGGCTGCCAGCGGAAGCGGCAGGTGAGCTCGGGGCGTGCCAGGTGGCCGAAGAGGTATTCGAGGACGGGCGCGCTCTCTTCCGCCGTCATGCCCTCGAAGCGCACCGTGTGCGCCACGTTGACGTAGAGCGCGCGGCGGCCGGTCTCGGGGTGCACGCGTACCACCGGATGCGTGGCGACGTACTCCTCACGCGCGTCCGAGCGCGCCGAATCCTTGAGTCTGTCCTCGCGCGTGCGCGAAGCGTCGGCTTTCGACGAGCTGGCGACGGCGCGCAACCCCGTGAGCATCCGCTTCATGCCGTCCGACAGCGTCTCGTAGGCGAGGTACATGTTGGCGAACAGCGTGTCGCCGCCGACCGGGGGCACTTCGCGGGCCACCAGCATGCTCGCCATGGGCGGCACGTCGAGGTACGTGGTGTCGGAGTGCCACACGCCACCGAAGTTGATCTTCTCGTTGGCCAGCTTCATGACCGGGATGATCTCGGGAAAGTCGTCGAGGCCCTTCACGAATGGATACTCGATCGGCTCGCCGAAGCCCCGGGCGAAGGCGAGGAACCTCGCCGGCGGCAGCGGTTGATCGCGGAAGAAAATCACCAGGTGCTCGAGCCAGGCGCGGCGAATGGCCGCGAGCGTCTCGGCCGAAAGCGCCTGCGAAAGGTCGACACCGGTGATCTCGGCGCCGAGGGCCCCCGCCACGGGGTGAACCGCGAGTGACTGACTCATTCGACCCTCCGGCCGCCGATGTTACGGCATAATGCGCGCTCAGGACGACTCCGAATGGGGGAGGCTCTCATGGCCAAGAAGAAGGCGGCGAAGAGCGGGGCGAAGAAGAAGAAGGTCGATGCACGTGCGGCCCGGATCCGCGATCTCGGGGTGCGCAAGGGGGACGCCATGGGCGGAGGGAATCTCGGACAGACCGGGTTCGGGGCCGGGGCCATCAAGAAGACGGTGTAGCCGCGAACAACGCGATGCGCCCCGCCAGCCGGCTCGTGCGCTCGCGCTTCCTCGTCCGTGTCCCGCGCCACGACGGAGACGCGATCTTCTTCCACTCGCTGTTCGGCACCAGCCTGGTGCTGAATCCCCAGGCCGAGGCGCTGCTCGACCTCTTTCTTAGCCCGACCACCGTGGCCGGCGCCCAGGCTCGGGCGCGCGGCCGCCTCAATCCAGCCGTCGACACGCTCGTGGCCCGGCGCTTCCTGGTCGATCCCGCCGTGGACGAGCGCGCCGAGTTCGTACGCCGCATGAGGCCCACCGCTCCCGAGACCGGCGAGCATCTGCAGGAGCTCGTGCTGCTGGCCGCCGAGCAGTGCAACCTCGCCTGCCCTTACTGCATCAAGGACAAGCTGATGGACCTGCGGCCCGAGCGCCCGCAGGCGCGCATCGCCGCCGATACGGCCCGGCACGCCGTCGACGCCTTCCTGGTGCTGGCCGAGCGCAGCGGCCACACCGACGTCGGCGTGCAGTTTCGCGGGGGGGAGGCCTTGCTGAACGCGAAGGTCGTCCTCGACTCCACCCGCTACATGCGCGCGCGCTGGACGCGGGGCGCGGTCCACGCCTCCATGGTCTCCAACGCCTCCCTGGTGACCGACGCCATCGCCCGCGCGATGGCCGAGCTGCGCATCACGGTCGTGGTCAGCATCGACGGCCCGCGCGCCGTCCACGACTCGGTGCGGATCACCAAGGGCGCGCGCCCGACCTACGACCGGGTGCTGGCGGGGCTGGCCCGGCTCGTCGCGGCCGGGGTCGACGTGACGAATGTCAACGCGACGGTGACCGCCGAGACCCTGCCGCGTATCGAGCCCTCCTTCTTCGCCGAGCTCGCCCGCCTCGGCGTGCGATACGTCAACGTCGAGCCCGACGTCCTGCGCCCGGTCGACCCCGATCCTCTTGCCCTGGCCGCGCGCCTGCTGGAGCTGCGCCACGCCGCGCGCGCGCATGGGATCGAGATGGCCGGCTGCTGGGGCCGGGCGCTCCGGGCGCTCGCTTTCGTGCGGCGCGGCGCGGCGCTGCCGCCGCCCACGGACTACCCGCTGCTGATCGTGGACGCGCTGGGCAAGGTCGTGCCCTGGGAGTACAACGCCCTCGGCGACCTGGGGCCGGTGACCGATCTCCCCGCGGTGCTGGCTTCCGAGGCGTTCCGGCAGCACGCCGAATCTCGAACGCCGGGGCGAATTCCCGAATGCATCGGCTGCGAGGTCGAGGGCTTGTGTCAGGGCAATGCCTCGACCGTCCTCGTCTACGAGCGGGCGACGGGGCGGCCCGGCCTCTTCGCGCACCGGTGCGAGCTGATTCGCGCGATGACGCGCGGTGTGCTGGCGACTGCTGACGCGTTCCGCCCGCCACACGCCAGGACGCCGCCGGTACGACGACGACGGCAACGTCATGTCGTCGAGCGACGCGCTGCCGGGCGCGTGCTCACGGACCCGGGTGCGCGCCCTGCTGGCGCTCCACCTCTTCCATGATCATCGTGTTGAGGTCGTCGACGAGCCGGGTGCGCTCCACGCGACCGTCGTTGCGGATGAGGGCGCGTATGCGCGCGGGCCGCGCGGACAGCATCACGAGGGTGGTGCCGATGGCGACGGCCTCCTCGATGGAGTGGGTGACGAAGAGGATGGTGCGGCCGGTGGCCTGCCAGATGCGGCGCACCTCGTTCTGCATGATGCGGCGATTCTGGGCGTCGAGGGCGCCGAAGGGCTCGTCCATGAGCAGGACGTCGGGCTCGATGGCGAGCGCGCGCGCGATGGCGGCGCGCTGCCGCATGCCGCCGCTCACGCGGCCCGGATAGTAGCCCTCGAAGCCGCGCAGCCCTACGATCTCCAGGTACCGCGCGGCGCGCGCGCTCCGTTCGGCGGCGTCCACACCGAGCGGCTTGAGCACCAGCGCCACGTTGTCGTGCAGGCTCAGCCACGGCAGCAGACGGTCCTCCTGGAAGACGACGCCCACCTTGCGCTCGTGCCACTGGTCGGCCACCACGGGCTTACCGTCGAGGAGGACACTGCCGCGTGTGGCGGGCTCGATGCCGCCGATGATGCGCAGCAGCGTGGTCTTGCCGCAGCCGTTCGGCCCCAGCAGGCACACGAAGTCGCCTGTCTCCACGTCGAACGACACGGAGTCGATGACGGGAATCAGAAAATCCTTGCCCACGCCCGCTACCGAGAGCTTTATCGCCATCGCGCCAGCCGCCGCGAGAGAGTGTCGAAGACGAGCTTGTCGGTGGCGGTCATGACGAGAATCATCACGATGGCCCACACGAAGACCATGTGGGTGGCGAGGATCTCGCGGCTGTAATTCATGATGTAGCCGATGCCGGAGGTGACCCCGAAGATCTCCGCCACCACCGACACCTTGAGCGCGAGGCCGAAGCCCACGCGCATGCCCGCCACCAGGTAGGGCAGGGTGGAGGGCACCACGATGGAGCGAAACTTCTCCCACCCGCTCAGCCGGTACACCTCGCCCATCTCGATGAGGCGCCGGTCCACGTTGGCCACGCCCTCCACGATGTTGGAGGCGACCACGGGCAGCGTGATCATGAACGTGGTGAAGATGGGCCCCCAGTGGCTGAGCCCGAACCAGATGATGGACAGCACGATCCACACGAACACGGAGGTGGAGTTCAGGATGGACACGACGTCGTGGATGACCCCGCGCGCGGTGCGTGACACGAAGCCGGCGAGGCCCATGAGCAGCGCGAGGGCGACGGCGCCGCCGAAGCCGATGAGGATGCGCGCGAGCGAGGCGCCCGTGTGGCGCCAGATGTCGCCGCTGGCCACCACTTCGCGGAAGCCGGTGACCACGGACGAAGGCGGGGGCAGGACGTAGGCGCCGTACTTCCAGGAGAGTCCCGCCCACACCGCGATGATGACCGCCACCACCGCGAGTGTGGGCAGGTGCAGCCGATCCGCGAGGCGCGCCGTCAACTGCGCGAGAAGAATTCCTTCTTGATCCGGTCCGGATTGTCCCAGATGTCGGACTTCAGGAAGCCGAACTCCTTGTTGATCTTCAGCTGCACGATGAGCGTTTCCACCTGCTCGTCGGGCAGGCCCGAGAGCATCTTCACCGTCTCGCGGTGCGCGACCTGGATGACCTCCTTCGGCAGCTTGGTCACCTCGACCGCGATCTCGATGGCGCGCTCCGGCTTGTTGTACCAGATGTCCACGGCGTCCTTCTGCGCGTCGTTGAGGTCGCGCGCGAAGTCCGGGTTCTTGGCCGCGAAGTCGTTGTGCACGAGATAGCAGACGTGGACGGGAAAGCCGGTGGCGCGCCCCGTCGCCTTGCGCCAGAGATCGATCTGCTTGGCGAGATACACGCCCTCGCCGCGGAAGACGACGGCGTCGCTGATGGGCTGCCAGGCGATGATGGCGTCCACTTCCTTTTTGCCGAGCAGCGTCACCATGTCAGGGGGCGCGGTGGCGGTCACGATCTGCGTATCCTTCTGGATGTCGAAGCCGTAGGCCTTGAGCGTGAGGGCGCGGATGTCGAAGAAGGTGGAGGTGCCGACCACCGCGGCCACCCTGCGCCCCTTGAGGTCTTCCATCCGGTTCACGCCGGCGTCCTTGCGCGCGACCACGGCGCCCAGCACCGCGGTGGCCACCCCCGTCACCTTGATGGGCGCGCCGTCCTCGAACGCCTTCGCCGCCAGCGCGAAGCTCATGTCCACCGCGTCCACGTTCTTGGAGGTGAGCTGGTTGAGCAGCGGCACCGGCGAGCCCGGCACCACCGAGTACTCCGCCTGCCACCCGCGCTTGCCGAGCAGGTCTTCCTTGTGGATGATCTCCGTCGCCGCCCAGCCGAGCTGCAGGTAGGCGAGCTTCACCTTGCCCTTGCCCTGCGCGCGCAGGAGCGCGGGGGCGCCCAGCACCGCCGCCGCCGCCGCGCCCGTCTTCAAGAACGTCCGTCGTCCTCGATTCATCACACGCTCCTACGCCTTGACCTTGGGGACGCCCCGCAGGGCTTCCGCGATCTTCTCGGCGGGATAGTCGTAGTCCTGGAGCTTGCCGGTCAGGTACGCCTCGTAGGCGGCGAGGTCGAAGTGGCCGTGACCGGAGAGGTTGAAGACGATCGTGCGCTTCTTGCCTTCCTTCTTGCACAACAGCGCCTCATCGATGACGGCCCGGATGGCGTGCGCGGACTCGGGAGCGGGGATGATGCACTCCGTGCGCGCGAACTGCATGGCCGCCTCGAAGGTCGCCACCTGCTTCACCGAGCGCGCCTCGATGACCTTCTCGTCGTAGAGCTTGCAGACGAGCGGCGCCATGCCGTGATAGCGTAGGCCGCCCGCGTGCATTGGAGGAGGGATGAAGCCGTGACCGAGGGTGTGCATCTTCACGAGCGGCGTGAGCCCCACCGTGTCGCCGAAGTCGTAGGTGTACGTGCCCTTGGTGAGGCTGGGGCAGGCGGCGGGCTCCACCGCGATGAGACGGATCTTTTTATTCTTGCCGGTGAGCTTGTCGGCAGCGAAGGGGAAGGCGAGACCGGCGAAGTTCGAGCCTCCGCCCGCGCACCCGATGACGATGTCCGCCTCGTCGTCCGCTTTCTCGAGCTGCTTCTTCGTCTCGAGGCCGATGATCGACTGGTGCATGAGCACGTGGTTGAGCACGCTGCCCAGCGAGTACTTCGTATCGTCGCGCGTGGCGGCGTCCTCCACCGCCTCACTGATGGCGATGCCGAGGGAGCCCGGCGAGTTGGGATCCTGCTCGAGCATCTTCTTGCCCGCCTGGGTGTCGGGGCTGGGGCTGGCGACCACCTGTGCGCCCCACGTCTCCATCATGATGCGGCGGTACGGCTTCTGCTGGAACGAGACCTTGACCATGTAGACCTTGCACTGCAGGCCGAACATCTGGCACGCCATCGCCAATGACGAGCCCCACTGGCCAGCGCCCGTCTCCGTGCTCAGGCGCGTGACGCCTTCCTTCTTGTTGTAGTACGCCTGCGCGATGGCGGTGTTGGGCTTGTGGCTGCCCGCCGGGCTCACGCCCTCGTACTTATAGTAGATGCGGGCCGGAGTGCCGAGCGCCTTCTCGAGACGCCGCGCACGGAAGAGCGGGCTCGGGCGCCACAGCCGATAGGCATCCCGCACCTGCTCGGGGATCTCGATCCACCGCTCGCGGCTGACTTCCTGCTTGATGATCTCCATCGGGAACAGGGGCGCGAGATCCGCGGGGCCGATGGGCTGCCCGGTGCCCGGGTGCAGCGGCGGCGCCGCCGGCGTCTTGAGATCCGCCTGGATGTTGTACCACTTGGTGGGGATCTCTTTTTCGTCGAGGAGATACTTCGTGCGGTTCTTGTCGGGGGTGGCTGCCATATTCGGCCTCCGCGTGAAAAGTGCGCCAACAATACAGGGACATCCGAGAGGGTGTCAAACCTGCCTCCGTCCCTTCCAGGCCCATAAACACAACGGGCGCCGAGTAACCACG
>JBKKCN010000786.1:0-3316 GCA_046712525.1 Candidatus Rokuibacteriota bacterium | reverse complement strand
CTCCTCGAGCGTGCCCGGCCCCTTCTTGTCGCCGGGAATGGGGATGACGCCGCGGCCGAAGACGGGAAAGCGGTTCTCACGCGTTTCCGCGATGTCACGAATGACGCCGTCGAGCACGAAACCGGCGACGCCACGCTTCTGGGCCGTCGCGCATACGTTGCCGCCCGCAAGCGCGTAGTCGCGGTCGCCCCCCTGCACGACGATGACCGAGCCCGGCGGCGCGCGATGGATGGCGGCGTGCAGCATCAGGTTGTCGCCGGGCGGGCACGCCACCGTGTAGGCCGGGCCCGCGATGCGCGGGATGGGCTCCCACAGTGGCCGCATGCCGATGTCCATGAAGCGATGGCGGGGCACGACGTCTCCGAAGGTGACCGGGCTCAACTTGGCAAAGCGGCTGATGTCCATGATCACTCCGACATTTTGAGGAGTTGTCCGGAGCGCCGCGCGCTCTGGATGGAGGCGAAGAAGGCCCAGTGAGCGAGGGCCGCGTACACAGCGGACAGCAGGAGCCCGGTCATGACCGGGTGCGCGAACTCGGAGACGAACCCGAAGTGCGAGCGATAGGCATCGAGGAAATACGTGAGCGGGATGGCACGCGCCATCGCCGCCACCGGCTCCGGCAGCACGGACACGGGATAGTAGATGCCGGCCAGCACGAGCACGAGATTGACGCTCGCCCACGCGAAGGCTTCCGCGCGGTTGCCGAACACGGTGATGAGCGCGCACACCGCCACCCCCACGATCCACGAGTTGAGGAAGCAGCCGAGGAGGAAGGTGGCGAGCGGCAGCACACCGGCGGCGAGGACGTTGAAGTCGAACGCCCACCACGCGAGGGCCGCCAGCACCACGAAGATGGCGAGCCCGCGCACTATCCCCACCAGCCAGGAGCCCACCGTGAGATGACGGACGCCGATGGGGGCGAGGAACTGGTGCTTCATCGACTTCGACCACACGTCGAGCAGCACCGCGTAGGCGACCTCGAGCTGGCACACCTGCACCACCGAGAGCGCGATGGTGCCCACCAGCACGAAGGACGTCTGGGCGGGCGTCAGCCCCAGGAAGCGTGTCATGAGCCCGATGGAGAGCACGCCTACGATGGGCCAGAAGAGCAGCTCGAAGAAGAAGAACACGTTGCGCGAGGCCATCAGCGTGTTGCGGACGACCACCGCCCACACCGCCAGCCACTCAGCGCGCCAGTTCAACGAAGACCTCCTCCAGCTGCGGCTCGCGCACCTGCACGTTGCGCACGACCACGCCGTCGTTGTGCAGCTGCCGCAGCAGATCGGGCAGCCGCTTCTCGGCGCCGTCCACCGTGCATTCCACCCAGCCGTCCCCGCACTCGCGTACCCGTAGCACGCCCGCCGCCTCCGCCAGCCACGGCACCGAGGCCGGCTCGAGGCGAAAGGCGATGACGTCCTCGATCTTGATGGCGCGCTTCAGCTCCATCGCCGTCCCGGATTCCAGAATTTGTCCGTTCTTGATGAAGGCGATCTCGTCGCACAGCTCGTCCGCCTCACGCATGTAGTGCGTGGTGAGGACGATGGTCATCCCCTGTTCGCGGCGCAACCGCGCCACGTGATCGCGCACGCGTACCGCGATGTCGGGATCGAGTCCGAGGGTGGGCTCGTCGAGGAAGAGCAGCTCGGGATCGTTGACGAGGGACTTCGCGAGGGCGACGCGCTGCTTGAGTCCGGTGGAGAGCTCGTTGTAGGAGACGCGCCGGTGCTCCGTAAGCTCGCACAGCTCCAGGAGGCGATCCACGCGCCGCCGCAGCGTCGCGCCCGAGAGTCCGTACAGCCGTCCATAGAACTCCACGATCTCGACCACGCGAAGGCTCCACAGGAAGGACGGCCGCCCGCTCGCCATGTTCAGGCGACGCCGTAGCGCCGTCGCCTCGCGCACGACGTCGAGGCCGAGCACGGTCACGCGGCCACGATCCGGCGTGAGGAGCGTGGCCAGGATCGAGAGCAGCGTGGTCTTGCCGGCGCCGTTGGGGCCGAGAAGGCCGAAGATGGACCCGCGCTTCACGGCGAGCGACACGCCGCGCAGCGCGCCGGTGTGGCGGCGACGCATCCAGCCGGAACGGAAGGTCTTCACGACGTCACGCGCGTCGATGGCGAGCATGTTCTTCGATGGTAACATGCGGCGCATGACGCCCTCCGCGGAGTGGCGCTGTGCGGCCGCGTCCGTGGCGCCGGGGCGGACGGTGAAATTCACGGTGCGCTGCCACGACCGCACCGTGGAGGGGTTCGTGGTCAATTGCGACGGTGAGCACCACGCCTATCTCAACCGGTGCCCTCACGTCGGCACGCCTCTCGATCTCTGGCCCAACGACTTCCTCGCCGAAGACGGCCGTACGCTCGTCTGCTCCACGCACGGCGCGCTCTTCGATCCGCTCACCGGCGGCTGCCTCGCGGGCCCCTGCGCGGGCGACGCGCTCACGCGGCTGCCCCTGCGCCGCGAGGGCGATGCGCTGGTGGTCGGCTGTCCGTGAGTGACCTCGAAGAGGCGAACGCGCGCTTCTACCGCGCCTTCGAGACGCTCGACATCGCAGAGATGGACGGCGTGTGGGCGCACGGGGCGGACGTGACGTGCGTGCACCCCGGCTGGCCGCTGCTCGTGGGGTGGGAGGCCGTGCGCGACTCCTGGCAGACGATCTTCAACAACACGGCGGAGATGAGCTTCACCCTCTCCGACGTGCGGGCGATCCGGGCCGGCGAGATCGGATGGGTCACCTGCACCGAAAACATCCTCTCCGAAGTCCGCGGCCGCGTCTCGGTAACGTCCGTCCTCGCCACCAACATCTTCGAGCGCGACGCCGAACACTGGCTGCTGGTGCACCACCACGCGTCACACGTGTTGGGCCCGGGGCCCTGAGAGACTGGTGAGTGCGCGTCACTGTTGGAGCATGGGGGGCCTCGACGGGCCCCCATGTCCCCCCGCGCGTGACAAGCGTTCCTGAGAGAACGCGGGGCGGCGCATATCTGTTGGAGCATGGGGGGCCGCGACGGGCCCCCCATGTCCCCCCGCGGCTGCCGAACCGTAGAGGCATGGTGGGTGCGCATCACTGTTGGAGCACGGGGGGCCGCGACGGCCCCCCGTGTCCCCCCTGAGGGCGCGTGCCTTCTTCTCTCAGGGCCCCGGGCCCAACACGTGCGACGCGTGGTGGTGTCGCAGGAGCCAGTGTTCGGCGTCGCGTTCGAAGATGTTGGTGGCGAGGACGGACGTGACCGAGACGCGGCCGCGGACCTCGGAGAGGATGTTCTCGGTGCAGGTGACCCATCCGATCTCGCCGGCCCGGATCGCGCGCACTTCG
>JBKKCN010000785.1:0-15265 GCA_046712525.1 Candidatus Rokuibacteriota bacterium | reverse complement strand
CACTACGACAAGCCCGCGGCGGTGGCGGCTCCCGCATCGCCGCGTGCCGCCACGCCGCCCGCGGTGACCGCCGCGCCTCCGCCGGCGGCGTCCGTGCCGCCGCTGCAGATCGCGCTCACGTCGCCTCGTGATCAGTCGCGCGCCGCCCAGGAGCAGATCACGCTCGCGGGTGTCGCCTCCGGCGGCCGCGGCGTGTCGCGCGTCGTGGTCACCCTCAACGGCGTGGAAGTGGGCCGCATGGGGGACGCCACGCCGCAGCCCGCCGTGGCCGTGAACCTGCCCATCACGCTGCGCGAAGGCGTCAACACGCTCGTCGTCACCGCAGTGGATGCGGCGGGATCGCTCCAGCAGGAGATCCGGACCGTGGAGTTCGAGAAGCGCGTGCCGCTCAAGGTGGTCGTGCAGTATCCCGAGGACCGCGCGCGCGTCACGCAGGACGCGAGCGTGGTGGCCGCGCTCGTCACCTCCAGCAAGGGCGTGGCGAAGGTGAGCGTCATGCTGAACGGGACAGAAGTCTCCCAGCAGACGGAGCGGGTGCCGCAGAAATCGCTCGTGGTGTCGGTGCCGCTCACGCTTCGCCCGGGCGCGAACGCCATCGTGGTGAGCGCGACGGAGGCCGACGGCTCGTCGCGCCAGGAAATCCGCACCATCACGTACGATCCGCCCAAGGTGGCGGCCACGCCGCCGCCGCCCGCGGCGCCCGTGCTCCCCACGCGGAATCAATGGGCGGTGGTGATCGGCGTGGGCCGCTACGAGAATCGCGCCATCCCGAGCCTGCGTTACACCGTCGCCGACGCGGAGGCGATCTACCAGACGCTCATCGGCCCCGCGGGCTTCAAGAAGGACCACGTGCTCCTGCTCACGGACACCAGCGAGCGCAAGCCCACGCTGCGCAACATCAAGTGGGCGCTGGGCACCTTCCTCGGCCGTTCCGCGCAGAAGGACGACACCGTGCTGATCTTCTTCGCCGGTCACGGGGCGCCGGAGGTGGACACGCGCGGTCTCGAGCGGGATGGCCTCGCCAAGTACCTCATTCCGGCCGACGCGGACCCCGACGATCTGTATTCCACCGCCTTGCCGATGGACGAGCTGCAGACGATCTTCCAGCGTATCGAGTCCGAGCGCGTGGTCGCGTTCCTCGACGCCTGTTACAGCGGCGCCGCGGGCGGGCGCACCTTCGCCTCGAAGAAGACCCGCGCGGGAGCGGTCGACGATCTCTTCCTCGAGCGGCTCACGCGCTCCAAGGGCCGCGCCATCATCACGGCGTCGCGGCCGGCGGAGGTATCCATCGAGCTGCCGGAGCTCGGGCACGGCATCTTCACGTACTACCTGGTGCAGGCGCTCAAGGGCGCGGGCGATCTGAACCGCGACGGCATCGTGACTCTTCAGGAGGTGTACGAGTACGTCGAGCAGCAGGTGACGACGAAGGCGCGCGCGGTAGGCGGCAACCAGCACCCGGTCATGAAGGGCGAGCTGGAAGGCGTGCTGCCGCTGGTGAAGGTGCGAGGGCGGTGAGGGGCTAGCGGTTGCGCGCGCGCCTGCTGAAGTTGTGGGCGGTGGGGCTGGCGGCGAGCGTGCTCGTCACGCTGGCGTCGTCGCTGGGCTGGCTGGAGTCGTGGCAGGCGCGCGGCCTGGATCTGATCCTGAAACTGCAGGGACGTACGCTTCCCACGGAGGTCGTCATCGTCGCCATCGATGACCGCGCCTTCGACGGCCTCGGGCGCCAGCAACCGTTATCGCGGGACTACCTCGCCCGCGTGGTGCGCGGGCTCAACCGCAGCGGCGCCGCGGTGGTCGGTGTCGACATCGTGCTCGCGTCACCGACGACCGACGCCGCGGACGCCGCGCTCGCGCGCGCCATCACCGATTTTCGAGACGAGCGCGGCAGCCGGGTCGTGGTGGCGGGCCCGCTCCCCGCCGGCACCGCGCCGCTCGCGCGTCCTGGATTTCTCGCCAAGGTCACGCAGGCGTCGCCCGACGTTCCTCAGGATGGCGATTCGGTTCTCCGGCGCATCGTTCGGCGCGTGCCACGAGGGACGGGCGAACCACTGCCGTCGCTTGCGGTGGCGGTCGCGGAGCGCGCGGGAACCACCATGCCGTCGGATGCCGACGAGTGGACGATCAACTACATCGGCCCCGCGCGCAGCTTCCTCACGATTCCGAGCGACGCCGTGGCCGCGCTCGGTGATGCGGACACGCCGGTGGCGGCGGACAATCCGCTGCGGGGTCGCATCGTCCTCGTGGGAGGGACGTTCGTCGAGAGCCGCGACTTCTACCCCACGCCGCACGGGACGATGGCGGGTGTGGAAGTGCACGCCAACGCCGCGCACATGATCGTGACCGGGCGCTTCATCCGTCCCTCGAGCTGGCTCGTCGGGCTCGGCGTCTCCGCTGCCGTCGTGCTCGCGGCGGGTGTGGTCTTTCTCGCCCTGCCGCCGTTGGCGGGCACGCTCGCGTGCGTGGTGGGCGCGGTGGCCATCGGCGTCCCCGCCAGCTATCTCGCTTTTCAGCGCGGCGGCTACTGGGTGGACTTCCTGCTTCCGGTGGTGGCGACGTGTGTGACCGGCCTCGGCACCGACGCGCTCGCGCGCCGCCACGTGCGCGACTCCTTCGGCCGCTATCTCAGCCGCGAGCTGCTCGCGCAGGTGGTGGCGAACTCGCCGAGCCTGCGGGGCGAGCGCCGCGAGGTGTCGATCCTGTTCTCCGACCTCCGCGGCTTCACGACGCTGTCGGAAACGTTGCCGCCGGAGACGGTGGCCGCGCGCCTCAACGAGTACTTCGACGCCATGACGGCGGCCATCTTCGCGCACTCGGGGATGGTCAACGACTTCGTGGGCGACGCCGTGATGGCCGTCTTCGGCGCGCCCCTCGCGGATGCCGAGCACGCGTGGCATGCGGTACAGAGCGCGTGCGCCATGGAGCGTGCGCTCGACGAGCTCAACCGGCGGTGGGCGGGGGAAGGGTTGCCGCCGCTGCGCATGGGGATCGGCGTCCACACCGGCGTCGTGTTCGCGGGCAACGTGGGCGGTGCGACGCGCATGAAGTACACGATGATCGGCGATCCCGTGAACGTGGCCTCGCGGGTGGAAGGCCTCAACAAGGACCTCGGTACCACGATCCTCGTGACGGAGCAGACGCTGGCCGCGGTGGGCGAGCGTGCCCGTGTCAAGGACCGCGGCCCCGTGACCGTCAAGGGAAGGGTGGAGGCGGTGCGCGTGTACGAGGTGCTCGCGGTCGAGCGTGACGCCGATGGAAGGAGCTCATGATGAAGCGGGCGTTGGTGATCATGCTGGGCAGCGTCGTCCTTGCGGCGGCCGCCCTCGCTGCCGATGCGGTGGCAGTGCTCACCGAGATCCAGGTCAAGCGCGGTCAGGTCCACGTGCGTCCGTCCGGCGAGAGCGCGTGGCAGCGCGCCACGCCGCTGCAGTCGCTGCGCGTGGGCGACCAGGTGAGGGTCTCCGGCGAAGGCCGCGCCGTCGTCGTGTTCACGGGCGCCGCGCAGCCCACCACCGTCACGCAGGCGAATTCGCCGTTCTCGATAACGGGCGCCGTCGCCGACACGACGTCCGACCGCGCGCGCGCGGTGGTGAGCGGGGTCACGGACTTCCTGCTCGGCCAGCAGCGGGGGCGGACGTTTCAGTCGCTGTCGGTGCGCAGCGCGCGCGTGCAGCCGGAGATCCTGGCACCGCGCGAAACGAAGATCGCGCGAGGCCCGCTGGCGTTCGAGTGGTCGGGATCCGACCGCGCGCTCTACCGCGTGCGCCTGATCGGTCCCGCCGGCGTGGTGTGGGAGCAGGGCGATCTGCCGCGCGTCACCCTCGTGTACCCGGCGCAGGCGCCCGCGCTGACGCCCGGCGCGCGCTACACGTGGGAGCTGGAGAGCCAGGGAGCGCCCGTGCAACGCGCACAGTTCGAAGTGATGTCGGCGACGGAATCGACGCGGGTGCAGGAAGCGCTCGGCCTGCTCGCTCCCGCCACGCGCGGCTACCCGCCCGCGACGGTGGCGCTGCTCAAGAGCGGTCTGCTGTTCAAGGAAGCACTGTACGCCGACGCCCGGCGCGAGCTGCTCGCCGGCATCGCCGCCTCCCCGGAGGAGCCGACGCTGCACGCGCTGCTCGCCGAGATCTACGATCGCACCGGCCTCCGCAACCTCGCCAGTCAGGAGGCACAAGAGGCGGAGCGGCTGGCGAAGGGGCCTTAGTGCGACGGACGATCAGAGGGCGGCGTCACCCAGGAAGATGCGCTTCACCTCAGACGACTGCAGGAGCTCGGCCGACGGTCCGGTGTGGATCGTGCGGCCGGATTCGAGCACGTAGCCCCGGTCGGCGAGGCGGAGCGCCAGCTCCACGTTCTGCTCGATGAAGATCACGGCAATGCCTTGCTCGTCCCGGATGCGGCGGATGAGGTGGCCGATCTCCTGCACGATCTGCGGCGCCAGTCCGAGGAACGGCTCGTCGATCATGAGCAGGCGCGGACGGGCCATGAGCCCACGGGCGATCGCGACCATCTGCTGCTCACCACCCGAGAGCGTGTGCGCGAGCTGCGCGCGCCGGGCCCGCACGACGGGGAACAGCGCTTCGATTTTTGCCAGCGTCTCCGCGCGATGCGGGCGGGCCTGCGGATTGTGCGCGCCGAGCAGCACGTTGTCAAGCACCGTCAGGAACGGGAACAGCCTTCGCCGCTCCAGCACGTGCGCGAGGCCCCGGCCCGCGGTGGCGTGCGCCGGCAGCCGGTCGATGCGCTGATCGAGCAACGTGATACGCCCGGCGCGCGGGTGCAACAGCCCCGAGATCGTGTTCATCAGCGTCGACTTGCCGGCGCCGTTGGGGCCAAGCACGCAGACGATCTCGCCGGGGTCCACGCGCAGCTCCGCCTCCCACAGCACCTGGAAGTCGCCGTAGGCGACGTCGAGTCCTTCGACGATTAACATCGGCTGCGACCGGGCGGTCACGGCACGTACGCCAGACCGAGATAGGCCTCGACCACCCGGCGGTCGCGGGCGACGACGTCGGGTGTGCCATCGGCGATCACCTCGCCGAGGTGAAGCGCGACGATGCGTTGCGCGACGGCGGTGATCACCCGCATGTTGTGCTCGATGACCAGCAGCGTGAGGCCTCCCGCGTGCAGCGAGCGCACGAGCTTGACGAGCTCAGGGATCGACCGCTGGTCCACGCCGCCCGTCACCTCGTCGAGCAGCAGCACGCGCGGCTCGGTGGCCAGCGCGCGCGCGAGCTCGAGCCGCTTGCGCTGGCCGGTGGAGAGCGTGCGCGCGTACGAATCGGCCTTCTCCGCGAGCCCGACCTTTCCGATCAGATCGCGCGCCCGCTCGCGCGCGTGCCGCACGTCCTTGGTGCGGGTGAGGGCCCCCACCATGACGTTGTCGAGCACCGTGAGCCCCTGGAACGGTCGGAGCTTCTGGAAGGTGCGCGCGATGCCGCGGCGACAGACGACGTCAGGCGCGAGCCCGGTCAGCCGTACCCCATCCAGCCGCACTTCGCCCTCGTCGGGATGGTAGAAACCGCTGATGATCTCGAAGAGCGTGGACTTGCCGGCGCCGTTGGGGCCGATGATGCCGACCAGCTCGCCCGGCTCCACGTCGAACGCGATCGACCGGTTGGCCACGACACCGCCGAATCGCTTCGACACGCCGGCCACCGATAGCAGGCTCATGGGGCCGTCGCGGCGACGGCCCGCCATGGCCACCGGGCCCGGATCCATCCCACGAGCCCGTCGGGAGCCCATCGCATCATCACGATGAGGGCGAAGCCGTAGATGATGAGATAGATGCCCACGAGCCCGCCGCCGATGCCCCCGAATTGCGCCCGTAGGAACGTCTCGAGCGTGGTGACGAGGGCCGCGCCGAGGAACGGTCCAAGCGCGGTACCGAGCCCGCCCACGACGGCGGCGAGGGCGAACTTGACGGAGAGGTCGACGGAGAAGACGTAGAACGGATCCACGAACCCGACGTACTGCGCCCACAGCGCGCCGCACGCCGCGGTGAGCGCGGCGCTGACGCAGATGGCCGCGACCTTCAGCCGTCGGGCCGGGACCCCGAGGGACAGCGCGGCGTCCTCGTCCTCTCGCACCGCTGCGAGCTGGTAGCCGCGCCGCGCCCGTTCGAGGTACATCGCCACGAGGTACGCGAGCACCGCAAGGCTCAGCACGATCCACACCCACACCCGCTTGTCCGCGATGCCCAGGGTCCAGAACCCCGGTCGAAACGGCACGGGAATCCCCTCGGAGCCGGAGGTGAATGCGCGCCACCGGCTGCCTGCGACGAGCAGGACCTGCGAGAAGGCGATGGTCGCGAGCACGAAATACGGGCCGCGCAGGCGGTTCGACAGGTACCCGATGAGCAGCCCGATGACCGTCGCCACGAGGGCCCCCGTCGCCAGGCCGAGCCACGGCGACAACCCCCAGCGGACGCCGAAGATGGCGGCGCCATAGGCGCCCAGCCCGAAGAAGGCGGAATGGCCCAGCGAGATCTGGCCCGCGTAGCCCCCGGCGATGTTCCATGCGGCGGCGGCGGCGCCCCAGATCAGGATGAGGACAAGGCTGTCGAGGAAGAACGCGTCGCGCACGACGAGCGGGGCGAGGCCGGCGGCCGCGAAGAAGCCGACCGCGGGCAGGACGCGCCTCATGTGCCCACCATCTCGGCGCCCCGCTGCCCGAAGAGGCCCGCCGGGCGCACGACCAGAACCGCGATGAAGAGCAGCAGGTAGAGCACTTCCTTCCACGTGGTGCCGATGAGGTACGAGCCGAACACCTCGACGGCGGCGACCACCAGCGCCGCGATGACCGCCCCCGCCATGTCACCGAGGCCGCCGAGGACGACGGCGACGTACGCGATCAGCACGAACTGCAGGCCTGCCGTCGGGTACACGGGATAGATCGGCGCCAGGAGCACGCCGGCCGCGCCCACGCAGGTGATGCCAACCGACCAGGTGATCGCGTACACCCGGTCCGTGTCGATGCCCATCAGCGCGGAGGCCTGACGATCCTGCGCGGTCGCGCGCATGACCTTGCCGGTGTACGACCAGCGCATGAACGCGAAGAGCGCGGCGGTGAGCGCGATGGCGGCTCCGAAGGCGACGATCTGTGCCACGTTGAACGCCGCGCCGAAGAGCCGCACCACGATCGCGTAGTAGTCGGTGCGCAGGAACCGCGCGTCGGCCGTCCACAGCACGAGGGCGATGCTCTGGAGCGCGATCGACAGCCCGACCGTCGTGAAGACCTGCACGTTGTGCGAGGCGTGGATGATCGGCCGCATCACGACGCGGTAGCTCGCCCACCCGACGGCGAACCACAGGGGCAGGGACACGACGAAGGTCACGTACGGATCGAAGTGGAGCAGCGCCCACGCCCCGAAGGCGAGATACATGCCGAGCATGAGGAACTCGCCGTGGGCGAAGTTCACGACGCGCATCACGCCGAAGATGAGCGTGAGCCCGACCGCGATGAGCGCGTAGATGCCGCCGAGCAGGAGCGCCGAGACGATCAGCTGGGGGATCGCGTGCATGGCGGTCGGGCTATCGAGAGCGCCGCGTGACGACGGAACGCGCGCCGAGGGCGATGGGGAGCCGAGCGGAGCCCCCCATCGCCTCGGTCCTCGCTATTTGCGCTGGTCCCAGGGGCCGAGCGGAATCCACTTGGCGCGACTGGTCGTGAATTCCTCGGGCCACACGGTGACGAGCGAGCCGTTCTGCCACTGGAGCATGTAGTGCTGCACGCGCGCGTTGGAGTTCTGACCGCTCTCGTCGAACTTCACCCCCCAGCCGTTGACGGCGGAGCCGACTGGCAAGTCCAGCGACATGACGGCGGCCCGGAACTTGTCGAGGTCGTCCGTCTTGGCGGCGTCGAGCGCGAGCTTCAGGACCCAGAGACCGCCCCCGGCGAGCTGATGCCCGCCCGCCAGCACGTCGGAGCCGGTCTTCGCCTTCACGGCCTCGCGGAACGCACGCTCGATCTGCTGGCCCTCGGGCCGGAACTTCTCGATGATCAGCCCCGGGCCCGGCTCCAGCAGCGCGAAGGGCCCGTTGGAGTCGTTGCCGAACGCCTTGCCGAAGCCCGGGTTGCCGTAGCCGGTCGCTCCCGCGTGTACGACGGCCTTGACCTCGAAGTTCTGCTCCCGCGCCTGCCGCCAGAAGAGGATGGCGTCCTGGTCGCGCGCGATGTGATGCAGGATGTCGGGGTTGCCGTTCTTCAGCTTGAGGATGACCGGGGTGAGGTCATTCGTCGTGAACGTGTAGTACTCGACCCCGACCTCCTGCATGCCGAATTCCTGCTTGGCGCGCTGACGGGCGGACTCGGTCACGCTCTGACCGTAGGACGAGTCCTCCGAGAGGTACGCGATCTTCAGCTCGTTGGGCTTCTTGCCGAGGCGGTGCGCCAGGTGCTTGGCCATGAACTCGACGTTGTACCAGCCGAACCCGGTGCCGTCGATCTCGGTGCGGAACACGTTCTTGAGATTGCGCCGTGTGAACCGGGGATCGACGCAGGACGTCTCCCAGTAGATGACGTTCTGCCGCGATGCCGCCTCGCTGGCGGCGCCGCACAGAGTGGAGGAGAAGGTCCCGGTGATGATCTTCACGCCCTCGCGGGTGGCGAGCCGGGTCGCCTCGGAGGCGGCCCCGGTGGGATCGACGGCGTCCCCGGTGACGAGGACCAGCTTCTTGCCCATCACGCCGCCGAACCGGCTGTTGATGAGGTCGCGCATGATCTCGTAGCCCTCGAGGTGCAGCTTACCCTGCACGGCCAGGTTGCCGGTGAGCGGCTCCAGCACGCCGATCTTGTACTCGCCCGACTGGCCGTGGCTGACGGCGACGAGGGCGCTGAGACCGACGAGAATGGACACGAGGACGAGGGCGAAGGGACGGCGTGACATGCGGGCCTCCTGGTTGTGGGGACGCTTCCGCGAACGATGCAGGGGGTTTGTAACACCGCGTCCGCAAGAGTGTCAAGGATTCCACCCTGGTCTAGACTGAACGAGTGAGCGGCGAGCATCCTCATCGATTCCTGGCGCCGGACACCATCCGCTTCTGTCCGCTCTGCGCCGCATCCCTCGCACGGCAGCCGGTGCCGCCCGATCAGCGCGAGCAGGCCGTCTGCTCGGCGTGCGGATTCGTCTTCTATCTCAATCCCAAGGTGGTGGCCGGCACCATCCCCGAGCAGGACGGCTACGTCCTCCTCACGCGGCGCTCGATCAATCCGGGTCACGGCCTGTGGACGTTCCCCGGCGGCTTCGTGGACTTCGGCGAGGCCGTCACCGACGCCGCCATCCGCGAGACATGGGAAGAGACCGGTTTGAAAGTCCAGCTCACCGGCCTGCTGAACGTCTATTCCTACCCGGGCTCGCCTGTGATCATCGTGTTCAAGGCCCGTGTCACCGGCGGCACGATTGCGTGCTGCGACGAGAACGACCGCGTGGAGTGGGTCAGTCCTCGAGATATTGACTGGGACACGCTCGCCTTCCCGTCGACGCGGGAGGCGTTGCGCGAGTGGGTGGCCGCGCGGGGGCTTACGCCGGGCGGGTAGGTCCAATGAGCCGCCGTCAGGTCGCCGCCGGATAGACGGAGGCGCCTCGGTGACGAGGGCGCAATCCCTTCCGAATTCGGCATATCCCTTTGCGTTGAATGCGTATGGCAGGGCCGGTTGCAGGGAGTTTCGCTTAAGGACGCGGCCTCCAATGCCGGCGTAGTTGCCCCATTCACAGACGGCTTTCACGAATGCGGCGACGTCAGCATCCGGAAAGCCGCTGTCGATGCAGCGAAGGCCTTGTTCCTCGATATCTAGCGTGCTGGGCAATCTCTTTCGGTGTTCGCGGGCGAGGTGCTCGAATCGCTCGAGCGGCACGACGGTGCCGAAGCATGCCCGCCGTTGATCGAGCTTAATCCCATACGGCGGGTCGACGTAGATGCACTGCACCTTGCCGCGCAGGCCCTCGCGCTCCGCCAGGCTCGCCATCACCTGGAGTGAGTCGCCGAGGATCATCCGGTTCGACCAGTTCTGGTCGTGCTGATAGAACTCGGTCTTGTCCACGCCCTGGGGGATGCCGTTGAAGTCGCGAACAGGTCGGCGGTGGTCTCTCCGGCGTCGTTGCGGCTCTCACGCGTCCGGCGCAGGAGGTCGTCGATCAGCGCCTTGGGGTGGACCTTCTCCTGGATGTAGAGCGGCGGTGCGTGAACGACCAGATCGCTCCAGTCCTGCTCGTCCTTGCCGCGCCACACGAGCTGCGGGTCCAGGTCGCGGTTTCGGCGCTCGTAGGCGACGCGCACCGGGTCCTGCGCCTCCTTCTCCAACACCGACTGGTACTCCGCCGTCGGGATGTTCTTTCGCGTGGCTTCCTCACGGCGGTGGCGCAGAGCGTCGACGGTGCGGCTGGTCGGTGGTTTCGGTTTGCGGGCCATCGCGCTATTCGTCCATCGGCGACGGCCCTACTGCCAGGGGATGCAGGACGTCGGCCGCCCAGCCAACATCGAGGCGTTCTCCGAGCCAGCCTGCGCAGGCCGTCCGTGCGTGGAGGCGCAGGCCCTGCGCGACGTGGGCCGCGCGGAGGACGTGCGTAGGATCGGCGGGCACCGCGGATGGCGCCGGCACGTCGGGTATGAGCCGTCCGCCTGGCGAACGGAACTGCAGCGAGCCATCGGGCTGTCGATCGACCTGGTAGCCCTCCTCATGGACAGCGCGGTGGTGCCGGCGACAGAGCATTGCCAAATTCGACAGTGTCGTGGGGCCGCCGTTTGCCCAGTGGCGTAGATGATGACCCTGGCCGAAAGGAAGACCGCAGCCCGGGAAGCGGCAGCCTCGATCGCGATGGTGGAGCGCTCTGCGCAAGGCCGGAGGAATCGTTCGCGTGCGAGCGCCGATCTCCACCGGCCGTCCATCGTCGTCGTGCCGCATGACGACCCTGCTCGCGTCGCACGCCAGCCGCCTCGACGTTTCCGCGGAAACGCGCGCGCCGTCCTCCAGGACCGACTGGCCGGGCCGATCCGGGTCCGCCAGCGCCTGCGCGTCGACATGGACGACCACCTGGTAGCGCTCGCCCGGCACGCCGGGATCGAGCTCGTGGTGAAGCGCCGTCTCCGCGATCAGCGCCAGAGCATCCGCCTGCTGCTGCGTGGGGCTCGGCTTCTCGTAGGCGTCGACCTTCTCGTACAGCCGCTCGCGCGCGGCGGCGATCGCCCGCATGAGCACCGCGCCCACTTCCGGCTCCAAGCGGCCGCGAACAACGACCATGCCGTCCTCGTCTTGATACATCTGGAACGTGCGGCGGCCGTGCTGTCGGGTGCTCTCGCGGGCCTCGGCAATCCGGTCCACACGACGCCAGCCCCGCACGATCCGCTCGACGTGCTCGGCCGTGCCGGCCCGGTCCTACCACGAGTAGGCGCTCTTCGGTCTCCGGGGTCGCCACGCGGGTCAGCGCGCGGACCTTGGCGTACGAAAGCTCTCCACACGCAAGCGCGCGGGCCAGGCGCGGCAGAGTTTCGAGTGCGTGCGCCACTCGAACCTTCTCCCGCGCGGCGCCGAGGTCGAGGCCCACCCGCCAGCTCAGCCAGGCGGCGCAGGAGCGGAAGCCGTTGTTCCAGCCGCCGCGCGCGTCGAACTCGCGGATGAGATCCAGTAGGCGGGCGGCCGCCGCATCGAGGTGCGCCGACAGCTCGGCGATCTCGTCGCCCAGCCGATCTAATGTCGCCGCGGGTTCGACGACAGCGGGGATAATTGGCGAATCGATTCCCATGTGAAGCCCCCTTGTTGGGGCGACTCTATACGCGGTGTTCGAGGCCGTCTGCGAGCCTGCACAGCGTGCGATAGAAGAGGGCCGAATGATTTCTCGGTGAGCCGCGTGCGTCCGCCGATCTGCAACGCCGCGCGGCCCGCTGCGCGGGGATTCACTGAACGCCTGTGACGCGCAGACGTTCACCGTCGGCAGCGCTGTCAAGCGGGAATCTTCGTTACCGCGCCGGCGCGGGCGATCATCTCGTCGAAGGCGCTCGCCACCTTCGCCTTGTCGAGCTCCCAGTGGCGTGCCGGATACGCGTAGGGGGAATTCAGGATCGGGCGCTCGAAGAAGTGGTTGTCCATCGTCAGGAGGTGGGCGCCGGAAACGATGGGTGACAGAGTAGTCGAATGCCCTGGTAACAGGGAGAACAACAGGTGAGAGGTCAGCGCAGTCGCGCTACTCCCGGCCGGGCTACGTAGCGCGCGCCGGCAGCGCCACCGTGGCGCGACCGGTGACGATCTTCTCCGCCCGCTGATTCTCCGCCCAGATCTCCAGCTCGACGAGATTCAGACCGTCCTTCGTCGACGTGGACAGGACGCGGCCGCGACAGGTGACCACGTCCTTGAGCCGCACGAGGGCGGCGAAGCGCACGCCGATCTTCCGCACGGTGCCCGCGCCCGCCCAGTCGGTCACGGCCTGCGCCACGAAGCCCATGGACAGCATGCCGTGGGCGAAGACGCCGCCCATGCCGGCCGCCGTGGCGAACTCCGCATCCTGATGGATGGGGTTGAAGTCTCCGGAGGCGCCGGCATAGCGCGTGAGTTGAATCTGCTGGATAGGCGGCTTCACGAGCGGGGGCAGCTCGTCGCCCACCGTGACGTCGTCGAAATAGACCTTGGCGTACTTCACAGCCGCACCACCGTGATTTGGCGGACGAGGGCGACCATCTCGTTGGCGCGGTCGGTGATGGACGTCTCGCGCACGGCGAAGGCCATGGGGCCGCTCTTGCCGCTCTTCTCGTAGATGTCGACGACCTTCGTGCGGCAGAGGTAGCGCTCGCCCGGCATGAGCGGGCGGAAGTACTCGAACTCCTGCTCCCCGTGCAGGATGCGCGAGATCTCCGTGCCGAGGTCCTTGAGGAAGGCGGCCGTGTCCGCCGTCTCGTCCTTCAGGGTGATGGCGAAGGTGGGGGGCGCGATGATGTCGCCCCACGGGGAGGCGGCGCCGATGCGGTCGTCGAGGTAGAGCGGGTTGAGGTCGCCGATGGCGCGGGCGAACTCCTTGATCTTCACGCGCTCCACCGTCACCGCGTACGGAACGTACTCCTTGCCGATGATGCTCTTGTTGATCGTGATGGGCATCAGCCCTCCGCCTTCTTCATCGTGCGCGTCAGGAACTTCTGCAGATCGGCGACGACGAAGCGCTCGTGCCGTCCCTCCGCGATCTTCTCCCTGGCGTCCCACGCTTCCACCGTGAACAGGTAGCGGCGGCCGTCCGTCTCCAGCAGGGTGGCCTTCGCGCGCACGGTCATGCCCACCGGCGTGGCGGCGAGATGCTTCATTTCCACCATCGTGCCCACCGTGGAGGCGCCCGCGGGCAGATGTGGCCTGATCATGCCGTGCGCCGCATTTTCCAGGAGGCCGATCAGGAAGGGCGTGGCGAACACCTTGACGCCCGGGTTGCCCATCGCGTCCGCGGTGCGCTCGGGGGTGACCGTCCACGACACTTCGTGCGTGGTGCCGGGCGTGAGGTCCATGGCGCGATCTTGTATCCCGGAAGCGCGGCTCATTGCAAGCGGCGCTCGCGCGCCGTGACAGAATACGCCGGTGAGCGTGAGCCGGATGGCGGCGGCGGGCGTGTTTCTCGTGTCCCTGGACTCCACGGTCAACATCGCGTTTCCCGCCATGGCGGCCGGCTTCGGCGTGGCGCCGGAGCGGATGCGCTGGGTCATCATCGCCTACGTGTTCACCTACGCGATCATGTCGTTCGCCGGTGGCGCGTGGGCCGATCGCGTGGGACATGCTCGCGTGTTCGGTGCGGGCCTCGCGATCAGCGGGTTCGCCTTCCTGCTCGCCGGGCTCGCGCCCGACTTCGGATGGTTCCTTGCCGCGCGCGTCGTACAGGGCTTCGGTGGCGGCCTCGTCTACGGCACCGCGCCGGGGATCGTCATCGCGGCCGCGGCGCCGGCCGCGCGCGGCCGGGCGCTGGGAGCGATGAATGCCGCCATCGGCCTCGGGTACTGCGTAGGCCCGCTCCTCGCGGGCGCGCTCGTGGAAGGGTTCGGCTGGCGCGCCATCTTCCACGTGCGCGTTCCGGTGGCCGCCGCCACTCTCGCCTGGGCGGTGCTCGCCCTGCCGCGCGCGCGCGCCGGGGGCGCGCAGCGGCTGGTGGCCGTGCGTGACGTCCTGCGTGCGCGCGTGCTGTGGGCCGGCGCCCTCGCCTTCCTCTCCAACGCGGGCATCTTCGCCATCTGGCTACTGGCAGGGTTCTACCTCGTGACACAACGCGGTTTCGACACCGCGACCGCCGGCGTGCTCTTCATGCTGACGCCGCTCGGCACCACGATGGCGGCGCCACTCGCGGGCAGGATCGCCGATCGCTGGGGCCCGCGATGGCCGGCGAGCGTGGGCCTCGCCGCGGAGGCGCTCGGGCTGCTGCTGCTCGGCACTGACGCGCCCTCCACGGTGGCGCTCGCAGGCGCCCTCTTCCTGTCCGGGTTCGGGCTCGGCGTCTTCCAGGTCCCGAACATGGCGCTGGTGATGGCCGCGTTTCCGGCGGGCCACCAGGGTGCGGCGGGCGGATTCACGTTCCTGTCGCGCACGCTCGGCACCGTGTTCGGCGTCGCCACTCTCGCGCAGGTGTTCGCGTGGCGGAGCAGGGCGGTAGGCGACGGGCCGGCGTTCGCGGATGCGTTCACGTGCGCGGCCGTGTTGGTGGCGGTGGCGGCGGTGCTCTCTCTCCTCGGCAGAGCGCGCGCGCAGCCGGCATGAACGCGCCTCCGTATCGCTGGATCATCCTCGCCGTGGCCGTGGTCGGCTTCATGCAGACCCACGTGCATCGCATGGCGTTCGCGCCCCTGATCCCTACCTTCGTCGGCGATCTCGGGCTCACGTACGCGGCGGCGGGGACGATCCAGACGGCGTACTTCTGGACGTACGCGCTCGCGCAGATTCCCTTCGGCATGGTGGCCGACCGCTGGGGCTCGCGGCGCGTGATGATCGCCTGCATGGCGCTCCTCGCGGTGGGTGCGGTCGCCTTCGCGGCCAGCCGCACTTACTCGGAGTCCATCGCCGCGCGCTGTCTCGTCGGCCTCGGGGCGGCCGCCGTGTGGGTGCCGGGCATGCGACTCATCGCCGAATGGTTTCCCGTCGCCGAGCGCGGCCGCGCCACGGGGCTCATGTCGGGCGGCGGCGGCGCCGGGGGCACGCTGGGGCTGATCCTCGTGCCGTGGCTGGCTGCGATGTGGGGCTGGCGCGTCGCGTACGGCGCACTCGCGCTGCCCGCCCTCCTCACGCTGCTCTTCATCGTGCTCGCGCTGCCGCGCGG
>JBKKCN010000784.1:0-3174 GCA_046712525.1 Candidatus Rokuibacteriota bacterium | reverse complement strand
GCCGCCTTGCGCTGGCCCTCCTTGATGATGGCCATCACGCGCTTGATCTCTTCCGCCTTGGCGTTGGCGCGTGCCTCCGCCACCTTGATCTCCTGCTGGGCTACCCAGATCTGCTGCTGCTTGGGCGACTGGAACTTCTTGGCGGCCTTGAGGTGCAGGTCGCCCGCCACCCCGTTGGCGTTGCCGGCGCCCGGATCGCGGAAGGCGACGTAGATGAGGTTCTGCACTTCCTCGGGGGAGGGGCGGCGGCCGTTCGTCCACAGGCGGATGACACGCTCGGCGCGCTCGATATCGTCGAGCAGGTCGCGCAGCCGCTGCACGAGGCCGCGGCGCATGGGATCGGAGTCTTCACGGTCGATGATCTGGTTGCCGATGTGCAGGGTGCGCAGCCGCTCCAGCACCTTGTCCTGGCGCTGGTGCGCCTGCGTGTCGAGCTTCTTCCACGCCGGCTCCTTGACCGCCTTGCCGGGCTTCTTCTTGGCCGTTGCCTTGCCGCCGCTCTTGGCCTTCAGCTTGCGCACCTGGTCGAGGAGGGCATCGCGCTCGCGCAGGAGCCGGTCCACGTTGGCGAAGGCGGTCACCACCACCTTGGTGAGGGCGATCTCCTTCTCTTCCGTGAACTCTTCCTCGTTGACGTCGACGACTTCCTTCACCGAGATGTCGCCTTTGCGCAGCAGCTCGCGCAGCTCACGAAAGCGCTCGAGGGCGAGGTCGGTGCTGAGGATGGCGATGGTGACCTGGTTCTTGCCCTCCTCGATGCGCTTGGCGAGGGCGATCTCGCCTTCGCGGGTGAGCAGGGCCACCCGCCCCATCTCGCGCAGGTAGAGGCGGACCGGGTCCTCGGTGCGGCCCACAGGGCCGGGGGTGAGGTCGATCGGCTCCGCGGGCCCGTCGTCGTCGTCATCGTTGGTGGCGGCGGGCGCGCGCTCGCGTCCCACTTCGGCGGGCATGCGGCCCGCCTTGGCGGAATCGACGACCTCGATGTCCATGGAGCCGAACATCATCATGATGTCGTCGAGTTGGTCGAGGGACACGATGCTGGAGGGAAGGGCGTCGTTCACCTCGTCGTAGGTGAGGAAGCCCTTCTGCTTGCCCATCGTGATCAGCCGGTCGAGCTCTTCCAGCTTGGGTTCTTCACTCATGCGTATGAACTCCCTTGGGGACCTGTGGTCCGGGTTCGAGCGACTGGGCGGTGCCGCCGCCAAATCCGTAGACGCCGGCGCCATCTTCGTGCATGGCGCGGAGCTGATCGTCCACGGGAGCGGCGACGCCCGTCGTCTGCTGCGCTTCGGCGATGGTGCGGCCCATGATCCGCATCCGGCGCAGTCGCTGCGCGCGATCGAGACGCTTCGTGTACTGCTCGATGCTTGCCCGCGGATCCTCCGCGAGGTGCTCCTCCACGAGCAGGGCGGCGAGCGCGTGGCGCGCGGGCTCGCCCGAGAGCTCCGGGAGCAGGCCCGCCGCCGTGATGTCGGGCAGGCGCTTGAGCGCCTGGACAATCTCGCGAAGGGCCGGATGCGCCACATCGGCGTCTTCCACCAACGGCAGCAGCGCGCGACGCGCGTCCATGGAGGAGAGCAGGAGCATGACGAGATCACGCTCCACGCCGGGCGCGGTGGCGGTGGCGTTCACCGTCGCGCGCGCGGCGGGCACCGGCTTGCGCAGCGCGCCCGAGAGCCGCTGCGCCTCGATCCAGAGCTGGGTGGCGTCGACCCCGAGCTTGAGCGCGGCCTCCCGCGCGAGCGAGGCCGCCTCCGCGGCGTCCGTGACCTTGGCCAGCATGAGGGCCACCCGCGCGAAGAGATTCGTGCGACCACGCGCGCCCTCGCCCGCGTCGGCGGCGGTGATGGTGCGGTCGAGGGCGTAGGAGAGCAGGCTGCGCGCGGCCGCGATGCGCTCCGTGAAGGCGGAGGCGCCGTGCTCACGCAGGAAGGTGTCGGGATCGTGGCCGGCGGGCAGCAGCGCGACCTTGACACGCAGGGTCCCCGCATTGTCGAAGGCGCCGGAGCGGTTCACACCCCACGTCATCCCGGAGGACGACGGCTCCAGCAGCTCCTCGGCGCGCTCGGCCGCTTTCTGGCCCGCGGCGTCGGCGTCGAAGAAGGTGATGACCTCGTCGCAGTAACGGCGCAGGACGCCGAGCTGCGCGCCCGTGAAGGCGGTGCCGAGGGCCGCCACCGTCTCCGTGAAGCCGTACTGGTGGGCCATGAGGCAGTCGACGTAGCCTTCCACGATCAACGCGCGATTCTTCGCGCGAATGGGCTCCCGCGCCACGTCGGCGGCGTAGAGCAGGTTGCCCTTCGTGTAGAGAGGTGTCTCCGGCGAGTTCAGGTACTTCGGCTGCTCGTCCCCGAAGGCGCGCCCGCCGAAGGCGACCACGCGCCCCTGCAGATCGCGGATGGCGAAGAGGAGCCGCCCGCGGAAGCGGTCATAGGCGCCCGCGCGATTTTCGCGCGGGACCGCCAGCCCCGCCGCCACCAGGGTGGCCTCTGCCACCCCGCTGCCCTTCAGCGCCGTCAGCAGCCCGTCCCAGCCCTCGGGCGCGAACCCGAGCCCGAAGCGCCGCGCGACCTCGGGGTCGATGCCGCGCTGCTCGAGGTAGGCGCGCGCGCGCTCACCCGCCGGCTTCCAAAGGGTCTCCACGTAGAACTGCGAGGCGAGCTCCATCGCGCGCAGCAATTCTTCACGGCCGGAGTCACCGGGATCGGAGGGGCGGTCGTCGGGCAGCGCGACGCCCGCGCTCTTGGCAAGCGCGCGCACGGCCTCCGGAAAGGACAGGCGATCCTGGCGCATGACGAAGCCGAAGACATCGCCGCCCACGCCGCACCCGAAACAATGAAAGATGCCCTTCTTGGGATTGACCATGAACGACGGCGTCTTCTCGCCGTGGAAGGGGCAGAGTCCCTTCCAGTTCACGCCCGCCTTGCGGAGATTGACGAAGCGACCCACGAGATCGACGATGTCGACCGCCGCCCGGATGTCGTCCAGTACGGCCGTCGAGTAGGCCGCCATCAGCTCACCTTCAAGGCGGCCACGGTGGCGCCGGCGCCGCCTTCGGAGGGCTCGCCGTCGCGGAACGACTCCACGAGAGGATGCTCCGCCAGCAGCGCGCGCACCGCCTTGCGGAGGGCGCCGGTGCCCTTGCCGTGGATGAGACGCACGTTGGCGAGGCCC
>JBKKCN010000783.1:0-4486 GCA_046712525.1 Candidatus Rokuibacteriota bacterium | reverse complement strand
AGCGCGCCGCCCATCTCGGTTTCGCACTCGTGAACCGCGCCACCGGCGAGCTACTCGAGGGCACAGTTTCTTAGGAGGTCGCAATATCGAGGAGCGTCACGGCTTTGCCGGGACGCTGCCGAGCGTTGGGGGCTTGGGGGCCCTTCGAGGTCCCCATCCAGCGAGATCGCGTGGCCCTGCCACGTCGCAGGGAGGGAACAACGAGCCAACGACGGAGATGGGCGTTTTTCAGCGCCCTGCTACGCGATGGCTTCGGCGATGGCGATGAGGGCTTCGTACTCCTGCATCCAGTAGCGGATGTCGCGAAAAGTCGGATAGGCGGCGGGAAAGGCGGGATCCTCCCACCGGCGCGCGATCCAGCCCGACATATAGATGATGCGCAGGGCCCGCAGCGGCTCGCAGAGCGCGAGCTGCGAGCGATCGAGCTCGCGGAAAAGCTCGTAGCCCTCGACGAGGTCGGCACGCGCGGCGCGCGCCTCCTCGGTGTCGCCGGGCGCCATCAGCCAGAAGTCCTGCACGGGCGGCCCCATGAGGAAGTCGTCGAAGTCGACGAGCGTGGGCCCCTCCGGGGTCCAGAGCATGTTGCCGAGATGCAGGTCGCCGTGGATCCGCTGTGCGGGCGCCGCCGCCAGCCGCGCGCCCACGGCCTCTACGATCCGCACCGCCACGTCGCGATAGCGCGGCGCGAAGTTGTCGGGAATGAAGCCGCCCGCCATGAGCGTGTCGAGCGCGTCGTGGACGAAGCGCTGCACGTCGAGGCGCGGACGGTGCGCCGCGCGACGCGATGCGCCCACCGCGTGCATGCGCCCGAGCGTGCGGCCCACCTGGCGCCGCAGCTCCGGGTTCAGCTCGTCGCGCAGACGGCCACGAATCTTGGGAAACGCGGAATACAGGATGCCGTCGATGTCGCCCAGGGTGGAGCCGGTGCCGAGATCGAGCGGAGGCACCACGGGCACCTCGGCCTCCGCGAGCTCGGCGAGGAACGCGTGCTCGTCCAGGATGGCTTCGCGCGACCAGCGCCCCGGACGGTGGAACTTGACGACGAGACGCCGCTCGTCCTCGAGCTCGACCTCGTACACCCGGTTCTCGAAGGCGCGCAGCGGCAGGCAACGGCCCGTGCAGCGCAGACCGCCCACTTCCACCGCATCCAGCACGCGGTCGGGTGTGAGGGAGAAGAACGACGCGCCGAGATCGGCGCTCAGACGACCTTCGTTCCCGCGGCGGGCATGCTCACCCGCTCATCGTCTCACGCAGCGGCCGCGTGCGCCGGTGGATCCTTGAAGAAGGTGCCGGTGAAGACGACGGAGTTCGGGAAGACGACGATGCGCCCGGTGGGCCCGTCCGCCGTGAGCTCGCGCAGCTTCATGCGCACGAACCCGATCTCGATGACCTCGCCGTGCACGTAGCCGAAGGGCCCCTGGAGACTGACGCGGTCGCCCACGCGGATCCCGTTCGGCGCCGCCATGGAAAAGTAGCCGGCGACGGCGAGGATCAGGTTTTGCAGCGCGAAGGCGATGCCGGCGGCGGCGAAGCCGAGGGCGGTGACGAGCGCGGCCAGCTCCGTCGTGAACTGGAAGATCGCCACCAGCACCACGGCCGCGATGACGACCGCATTCCGCACCGTCAACAGCAGACGCCGGCGGTAGCCGTCGGCCACGTATCGCCGCACCGCCAGCCCCGCGAGCGCGCCCGCGGCGAAGACGACGGCGAACGCCACCACGACGCGAATGAAATCGAGCGCGAGCCCCTGCAGCAGGCGCCGCGTCTGGCGGTCGAGCGCCCGTTCCCATCCGTCGAGCTCGTCGACGTAGCGATCGGCGAGAGCAGCTTGCTGGCGCAAGGCGACGGTGGCGGCGGCCAGGAGCTTGCTACGCTCGAGGCGGTCGCGGAACTGGCGCGCGCCCTCATCGAGCGACGCCGCACCGCCGCTCGGATCTTTCGTCAGCTCTTGCAGACGCCGATCGACGGGACTCGCAAGGTCGCGTACCACGCGCAGATCCTTGTCAAGGATGGACCCGAGCGCGCTCGTGGCCACCGCGAGCTCTTCGAGGCTGGTGCGACTGCGACGCTGCGCGAGCAGGCGGCGCAGGAGCGAGATCGTCGGCGACGACGCCTCCGCTTCCACGACCGGCGGCGGAGGCGCGGGCGTGGCGGCCGTCACGCTGAGGTCGGGCACCGCGTCCTGGAGCGCCTGAATCTGCTGCGCGAGAGCGGGCCCGGCGGCGACCGACGCATCAGAGGCGCCGAGGCGGACGAGGAAGTCCAGGCGGGCACAGGCAAGATCGAGCCGGTTGGCCGCGGCCGCTGCCTGTCGCTCCAGCGCCGCTCTTCTGCCCGGGGGCACGCGGCGAAGCTCGGCGCGCACGCGCGCCAGCTCTTCCTCCTCGCGACTGACCGTCGCTTTCAGCTCGCGCACGTCGCTGGACTGCTCGCCCGTGCCTGAACGCTCGTCGGGAACCAGCGCGGCCTTTGTCCGCGCCACGTCGAAGGCGCGCTGGAGCAGTCGCAACGCCAGGTCCTCGCCCTCCCGGGCGAAGAGCCCGCCTCCCGCGTCGGCGACGGAGCGCATGACGACGCGCGCCTGCCGGTACCACGTGAGCGCGTCGTTGAGCGGCGCCATCAGGGCCTCCGGTGTCAACGACTCGTCTGGTGGCGGCGCCTCCGGAGTGCCTGCTCCGAGAAGGAGCATCGCCAGCAGCAGGGCCGGCCAACCCGCGCGCCATCCGGTTGTCTGCCGTGCCATGAGACTGGCGGGGAAGGTGCAAATCCCCTGCCTGCAACCGCGACTTAGACCGTGAGGCCGCGCCGGCTCAGCTCCGCTTCCAGGTTCAGCGCCCGCGTGCCTACGGGTTTGCCGCCCGGCACCGTCCAGAAGACTTCGAATTCCAGCCCGTCGGGATCCTTGGCATACAGCGACAGGCTCACGCCGTGATCGGAGGCGCCCACCAGTGCGCCCGCGGCCACCAGTCGCTCGCGCGCGCGCACGAGATCGGTGATCGCGCCCACTTCCCACGCGGAGTGATACATGCGCGCCACGCGCTCGCTGGGAGGCGCCACCTGCGGCTGCTCGAAGAGCCCGAGATGATGGTCATCGGCGGTGCCGGTAATCTTGAGGAAGGCGGCGTTCGGGTAACGCGCGGTCACCTCGAAGCCGAGGACCTCCTGGTAGAAGCGCACGGACCTCTCGACATCGGAGATCCACAGCACGAGATGCTGCAAGCGAGTGAGCCCGATGCCGCTCATGACGCGCCGGGATAGTCGATACTGACGGTGATGGCCGCGCACGCCATGAGCGTGTCCGCGCCCGGCACCCGCAACCCGCCCGCCACCGCCCGCACCGTCACCTCCCCGTGGGGAAGCTCGCGTGACACGCGCGCGATGTCGACCGACGCCGGATCCGGCACCGCCACCGTGACGTCGACGAGCATTTTTCCGCCGCGCTCCCGAACCTCGGCAAGCAACGGCAGCGACGAATGTCGGATTGCGTCCGACACCGCGCGACACGCCGCCTTCGTGCCGTCCCCGCCATGCACGTCGACGCCCATCCCGAACTCCAGCACCGCCGGCCTGGCCCCCATGCGTGACTCCTTCCTCTCGTGATGCGTGCCCCCACACTTGATATCATGCGTGCCTCATCGCCCTCCATTGGAAAGGAGCTGCCCATGATCTACGAGATCCGCACCTATCGCATCGCCCCTGGAAGCCTGGCCGAGGTCGAGAAGCGCTTCGGAGAAGGGTACGAGTACCGCAAGAAGCACTCGGAGCTGGCCGCCTTCTGGCACACGGAGATCGGGCCGCTGAACGAGATCGTCCACGTGTGGCCGTACCGGGACCTCGCCGAACGCGCGCGCATCCGCGCCGACGCCGTGAAGGACGCCAACTGGCCCCCGAAGGTCGCCGAGTTCATCCACAGCATGCGCTCGGAGATCGTGGTGCCGCTGTCGTTCGTGCCCGAGGTGCGGCCGGGCAAGATGGGCCCGTACTTCGAGATGCGCTACTACACGCTCAAGGCCGGCACGCTTCCCGCGATGGCGAAGGCGTGGGAGGAGAAGATCGGCGAGCGCACGAAGCTGTCGCCCCTCGTGCTCGCGGGCGGCGTCGAGTTCGGCACGGCCAACGCGTTCGTGCACATCTGGGCGTATGGGAGTCTCGACCAGCGCGCCAAGGTACGCGACGACGCGCGTGCGAAAGGAATCTGGCCACCGCCCGGCGGCGCCGACCGCCTCCTGACGATGGAGAACAAGATCCTGATGCCCGCGGGGTTTTCGCCGCTGCAGTAAGTAACTCGCGCGGTCGGCGTCCAGTCGGATGCGGCGTCCAGTCGGACGGCGCCGTAAGGGCGACCGCCCAATTTTTTTAGGGCTCTTCGTGGAAGTGAGTGGGTGAAACGAGGCACCCGAGGATGATGGAACCCGCTCTGGCAGCGGTCGAAACCGTGGCAGCGGGGGCGCGAGAATCAGCGATGATCGGCGCATGCCAACTCCGC
>JBKKCN010000782.1:0-17905 GCA_046712525.1 Candidatus Rokuibacteriota bacterium | reverse complement strand
GCACACGGGTGAGATCGCGCCCCCGATGCTGGTGGAGCTGGGATGCCGTCTCGTGCTGCTCGGCCACTCCGAGCGGCGCAAGGAGATGGGCGAGACCGACGCCCAGATCAATCGAAAGGTGATCGGCGCCCTCGCGCACGGCCTCACGCCGGTGCTGTGCGTGGGCGAGAGTGGTGAGGAGCGGCGACAGGGGCTCACGTTCACGACGGTGGAGGGCCAGCTGCGCGCCGGCCTCGCCGGTCTCGATGCCGGTGCCATCTCGCACACCATACTGGCCTACGAGCCCGTGTGGGCCATCGGCACGGGCCTCAACGCGACGCCTGCCCAGGCGGCCGAAGTGCACGGCTACCTGCGCGGCCTCGTCTCGGAGCTGGCGTCCAAGGACGTCGCGCAGACGCTGCGCATCCTCTACGGCGGCAGCGTCAAATCGGACAACGTCGACGTGCTCATGGCGGAGGCCGAGATCGACGGCGCGCTCGTGGGCGGCGCCAGCCTCAACGCCTCCGGGTTCATCGCCATCGTCAGAAAGGCGGCGCGTGGCGCCGCCTCGAGGGGAGAGTAATGGTCATCGCGCTCACGATCCTGCACGTGCTCATGTGCTTCGCCATCATCGCCATCGTCCTGCTGCAGGCAGGCAAGGGGGCGGACATCGGTTCCGCTTTCGGGGGCGCGGGCAGCCAGGCGGTCTTCGGTTCCATGGGCACTCCCACCGTGCTCGGCAAGATCACCGCCGGCGTCGCCATCGTCTTCGCCATCACCTCCTTCACCCTGGCCATGCTGGGTGGAGAGCGCGCCAGCTCGGTCGTGCGCGATGCGCCGCCCGTCAGCACGCCCACGGGGCCTGCCGGTACCGCGCCCGCCACTCCCGCTGTCCCGGGCACGCCCGCCGCGCCCAGCGCTCCCGCTCCCCTCACGCCGCCGGCGCCGGCGCCGTCGACGAAATAGCGGCACGGGGCGCCGGAGGTGCGTGCGCTTCGACACGGGATCGCCGCCATCGGGCTGCTGGTGGCCGCCGCCGGCTGTTCGGGCGAGGTGGAGTCCGCGCTGGAGAAGGTGCTGCCGCAGGGCAGTGTGACGCCCGCGTACGGCGACACCTACATCGACTCGCTGCTCGGCAACATCTCCAGCCTCATTCCCACCATCACGAGCGACAACGCCTCGCACGAGATCGGCGGCCTCATCTATAGCGGGCTCGTGCGGTACGACAAGGACCTGGAGCCCGTGGGAGAGCTCGCGGAGTCGTGGTACTTCAGCGCCCACTGCCTCGCTCTCACCTTCCACCTGCGGCGCGGCGTCACCTGGCACGACGGAAAGCCCTTCACGGCGGCGGACGTCGTGTTCACCTACGAGGCAACCGTCGACCCCAGGACACCGAGTCCCTACAAGTCCGACTACTCGGAGGTCGAGCGCGTGGAAGCGCTCGATCCCTATACGGTGCACGTGCGCTATCGCCAGCCGTACGCGAAGGCGCTCGTGAGCTGGGGGCAGAGCGTGCTGCCCCGGCACCTGCTGGAGTCCTACGTGAAGGCGGGCAAGATCAAGGAGGCGCCGCAGAACTGGAAGGCGCCGGTGGGCACGGGGCCGTACCGCTTCCACGACCTGAAGGGCGGGGAGAAGATCGTCCTCGTGGCGAACCAGAACTACTTCGACGGGCGCCCGAACCTCTCGCGGGTCGTCTACCGCATCATCCCCAGCCAGGCCACGACCTTCCTCGAGCTCAAGGCGAAGGCGATCGACGCCGCCAGCCTCACCGCGCTGCAGTACAAGCGGCAGACGGAGTATCGCGCCTTCAACCGTGCCTACAACAAGTACCGGTATCCGGGCAGCGGCTACACCTACCTGGGCTTCAACCTCAAGGACCCGCGCTTCGCCGACAAGCGCGTGCGGCAGGCGTTCGCGCACGCCATCGACAAGCAGATGCTCATCGACGGCGTCATCCTCGGTCTCGGCCGCGCCGCCACCGGGCCCTACAAGCCGGGCACGTGGGTGTACACCGATCGCGTGAAGACGTACCCGCACGACATGGCCAAGGCGCGCGCGCTGCTGGCAGAGGCGGGCTGGCAGACGAAGAACGCCGCCGGCCTTCTCGTCAAGAACGGTGTGCCGTTCACCTTCGAGCTGCTCACGAACCAGGGCAACGACGAGCGCAAGAAGATCGCGGAGATCGTGCAGGCGACCCTGCGGGAGCTCGGCGTCGGCGTCGAGATCCGGGTGCTGGAGTGGGCGGCCTTCCTCAAGGAGCACATCAAGAAGCGCAACTTCGACGCCATCGTGATGGGGTGGGGCATCGGCATCGATCCCGACCAGTACGTCGTCTGGCACTCGTCGCAGAGCGGGCCCGACCTGATGAACCACGTCAGCTACGCCAACCCCGAGGCGGACGAGATGCTGGAGCGCGGACGCTCGTCGTGCGTGCAGAGCGAGCGCACGCGCTACTACCACCGCCTTCAGGAGATCCTCGCCGAAGACCAGCCCCTCGTCTTCCTCTATTTCCGGGACGCGCTCAACGCTGTCTCCACGCGCGTGTACGGGATCGAGCCCGGCGCCAACGGGATCCGGTACAACTTCACCCGCTGGTTCGTGCCCAGGCCGCTCCACCGGTACACCGCCGGCTGATCCCGCTCCCCCGTCGTTTCCGCTAGAATAGCCCGCCCATGCTCGGTTACGCCGCCAGGCGCCTGCTGTTCGCCGTCCCTCTGTTCATCGGGATCACGTTCGTGTCCTTCTTCGTCATTCACCTCGCTCCCGGCGATCCCACCGAAGTGCAGATGGGCGATCTCAACGTGCGCGGCCAGCAGTCGGTCAAGCAGCTGCGCGAGCTGTACGGCCTCGACAAGCCACTGCACGAGCAGTACTGGAACTGGCTCAAGCGCATCGTCCGCCTCGACTTCGGACGCTCCTTCTCCCCGGACGGCCGGCCCGTGCTGGACAAGATCAAGGAGCGCCTGCCCATCACGCTGCTGCTCAACGTGGTGGAGCTGCTCATCATCGTCGCCCTCGCCGTCCCCATCGGCGCCACCTCCGCCACGCGCCAGCACTCGACCTTCGACAAGGTCACCACCGTGTTCGTCTTCGTGGGCTTCGCCACCCCGGACTTCTGGCTCGCGCTCCTGCTGCAGATCGCCTTCGGCGTGCACCTCGGCTGGCTGCCCATCTCCGGCCTGCGCCTGCCCGTGTGGGAGTACCTGTCCTTCTGGCAGCAGCAGTGGGACTTCATCAGCCACCTCATCCTGCCCATCCTCGTAGCCACGTTCGGCGGCCTCGCCGGCTTCTCGCGCTACATGCGCCAGTCGATGCTGGAGGTCATCCGGCAGGACTACATTCAGTCCGCGCGCGCCAAGGGGCTCTCCGAGCGCGTCGTCATCGCCAAGCACGCCCTGCGCAACGCCATGCTGCCCATCGTCACCGTGCTCGGGCTGTCCCTGCCCGGGCTCATCGGCGGCAGCGTGATCGTGGAATCGGTCTTCGCCATTCCCGGGATGGGACAGCTCATGGTGCAGGCGGTGTATGAGCGCGACTATCCGGTGATCATGGGTAACCTCGTCATCGTGTCGACGCTCACGCTCTTCGCCAACCTCATCGCCGATCTCACCTACAGTCTCGTCGACCCGCGCATCCGCGTGGGGACCCGGCGGAGCCGCCGGTGAGGGGATTCTGGCGGGCGCTCAAGCGCAACCGGCTCGCGCTGGTGGGGGGCGCCATCGTGTTCTGTCTCTTCGTGCTCGCGATCGCCGCGCCGCTGCTGGCGCCGTGGGATCCGCATCGCCCCGACATCCGGAAGATCCTCGATCCGCCCTCGCGCAGCCACTGGCTGGGCACCGACCAGCTCGGCCGTGACGTGCTCTCCCGCATGCTGTACGGCGCGCGCGTGTCGCTGGCGGTCGGCTTCGTTTCCGTCGGCATCGCCACCGCGCTCGGGCTCATCCTCGGCGCCACCGCCGGCTACAATGGCGGCGCCGTGGACGGCATGGTGATGCGGCTCGTCGATCTCATGCTGGTGTTCCCGCGCTTCTTCCTCCTTCTCGCCGTGCTCGCCTTTCTCAAGCCCTCCATCTGGACCATCATGGCGGTCATCGGGCTCACAGGCTGGATGGGCGTGGCGCGCCTGGTGCGCGCGGAGTTCCTCGCCCTCAAGGAGCGCGAGTTCGTGGTGTGGTCGCAGTCCATCGGCGCCGGCGCCTTCCGCATCATCTGGCGTCACATCCTGCCCAACGCGATGGCCCCCGTGCTGGTGGCGATGACGCTCGGCATCCCCGCCGCCATCCTCACGGAGTCGGGGCTGTCGTTCCTCGGCCTCGGCGTGCAGCCGCCCTACGCGACGTGGGGGAACATCCTCAACGAGGGCAAGGACGCCATCGAGCTGGCGTGGTGGCTGTCCGTCTACCCAGGCCTGGCCATCCTGCTCACCGTGCTGTCCTACAACTTGCTGGGAGAGGGGATTCGCGACGCCCTGGACCCGCGTCTGCGGCAGAGCGGAGCACGGGTTGGCGGTCGAGCGCGTTGACGGTATACTCCGAAAGCCGTTTTGGAGCCGAAGTGGCGGAACTGGCAGACGCGCACGTTTGAGGGGCGTGTGGAGCAATCCGTGGGGGTTCGAGTCCCCCCTTCGGCACCATCCTTCGCGGCCCGCGTGCTGTCATCGGAGCGAGCCGCCCGGCGAGTTCGTCGCCGGACGGCCCTTGCTCTCGAGCTCACGCGCTCGCTAGATCAGCTCGCCTTCTTCATCCCGCCGCGGGCCTGCTTGGCGCGCGCGGCTCCGATGGCGGTCTTGACGTCCTTTTCCTCTTCCGGCGGCGGCAACACCGCTTTCATGCCGAGCGACTGGATCCACAGCTCGCGCGCCCAGCCCGTCGTGTGATACAGGTGCTCGTCCTCTTGCTCCTCGACCTGCTCGTGGGCGTCCTTGAGCGCCTTGCCCGTGGCGTCTTTGAGCTCCTTGGCCGCGAGGCCGATGAGCTCCCAGTTCATGTGGTCCTTGGTCTCGGCCTCCACGACGCACTCGGCGGCGACGAGCTCGCGCGCGGCCGGCTCGGCAGACTCCAGCGCCGTCTCCATGGCCTCCACCAGCGATTCGCCGATGTGGCGCACCACCATCCGGCCCGGGGTCTCCGCCTCGGGGTCGAGGCCGATCTTTTCAAACACCTCGCGCAGGATGCGCTCGTGATTCTCCGTCTGCTCGAGGTACTCCTGCCACTCCTTCTTCAGGTCTTCGTTGATGACGCAGCGAAGCGCCGTCTGATAGACCTCGACGCCGCCCATCTCCGTCTCCAGCGCCTGGTACAGAAGCTCGTGAAGCTGTTCTGTCTTCACACAATCCCTCCTTGGAGTGCTGCTTTTCGCATCCAGAGTGAGCAATGGCGATACCAGCACGCGCCATTGGCTTGTTTACAATCTCCTCCTTAGTTCCGGCGCCAAGTCGCACTCGTCGGCGGACCTCGCGAATCACCATGATGGAAGGGCGCGTGACGGTCATCGGGCCGGGGGTCGCCACGTGCGCGGCGAGCTCGGTGGCGACCCACGCGCGCGCCGGGGTGAACGAGCGCGTTGCGATCAGTCGCAGTGCGGCGATTCCCACCGCTGAACGTGGTGCCCTTCGCGCGCTCCCGCCACGCGGTCCGCCGCGCGCCGTCGCGCGTTGTACAGGCGGCCGCCCGTGCGGGTGTGCGAGCCCCGTGGCATAATGATTCGGTTTGAGAGTGGGGAACGATTTCGTATGACGCATCCGCTGCCGATTCTGCCGCCGCCCACGCGCGTGGAGGGACGAAAACCCTCCTGGCTGAAGGTGCGCGCGCCGGGCGGGCCGAACTACATGCGGCTGAAGGCGCTCATGCGGGACGCCAATCTGCACTCCGTGTGCGAGGAAGCGCATTGCCCCAACATCGGCGAGTGCTGGGAGGACGCCACCGCCACCTTCATGATCCTCGGCGACGTGTGCACCCGGAACTGCGGCTACTGCGCCATCACCCACGGCAAGCCGGTCTGGGAAGACCGCGAGGAGCCGGAGCGTATCGGCGCCGCCGTGCGCGACCTCCGGCTCGAGTACGTCGTGATCACGTCCGTGAACCGGGACGATCTCGCGGACGGCGGCGCCGCGCACTGGGCGGCCACCATCCGTGCCGTGCGCCACCACGCGCCCGCCTGCCGCCTCGAAGTGCTCGTGCCGGATTTCCAGGGGCGGGCCGCCTCCATCGAGACGGTGCTCGCCGCGCGCCCGCACGTCTTCAACCACAACACGGAGACCGTGCCGCGGCTCTACAAGGTGGCGCGGCACGGCGGTCGCTACGAGCGCACGCTGGAGCTGTTCAGGCACGCGCGCGCGGTGGCGCCCGCATTGCCCACGAAGTCCGGCATCATCCTCGGCCTCGGCGAGGAGCGCGAGGAGCTCGTGGAGACGATGCGCGATCTCGTGGGGGTGGGCGTGTCCATCCTCACCCTCGGCCAGTACCTGCGGCCGTCGGCGGCGCACCTGCCCGTGGCCCGTTACTACCCTCCCGAGGAGTTCCGCGAGCTGGCGGAGATCGGGACCGCGCTCGGCTTCACGCACGTGGAGGCGGGCCCACTCGTGCGCAGCTCGTATCACGCCAAGAAGCAGGCGGACGCGGCGGGGGCGGCGGTCTGATGGAACACGTGCCCATCCTCATGGTGTTCGCCTTCGCGGCGGTGGTGGCAGGCGCTCTCCTCTACATTCCCACGCTCATCGCCCCCCGGCGCCTGACGCCGGTGAAGGCGGAGCCGTTCGAGTGCGGCAAGGATCCGGTGGGCATCTCGGAGGGGCGCTTCTCGATCAAGTTCTCGACCATCGCGATCTTCTTCATCATCATCGACGTCGAGCTGCTGTTCATCTGGCCGTGGGCGATGCTGTATCGCAAGCTCGGCTGGTTCGGCTTCAACGAGATGCTCGTGTTCCTGGGCATCCTGATGCTCGGGTTCCTCTACATCTGGCGCAAAGGCGGGTTGGAATGGGAGTAGGCAGCTTCTTCACGGGCAAGCTGGACGAGGCCATCGGCTGGGCGCGCAAGTATTCCATCTTCCAGTACCCGTTCGTGACCGCGTGCTGCGGCATGGAGTACATGGCGACGGCGTGCTCGCACTACGACGTCGACCGCTTCGGAGCGGGCCTGCCCCGCTTCTCGCCGCGGCAGGCCGACGTGCTCTTCGTCGTGGGCACCATCTCGCACAAGATGGGGCCCGTGCTCAAGCGCATCTACGACCAGATGACGGAGCCGAAGTGGGTGGTGGCCTTCGGCGTGTGCACGTGTACGGGCGGCTTCTACGACAACTACGCCACCGTGCAGGGCATCGACACCATCATTCCGGTGGACGTGTACATTCCGGGGTGCCCGCCGCGCCCGGAGTCCGTCCTCGACGGCCTCATGAAGCTGCAGGACAAGATCGCGGCCGGCGTGCAGAGGTACTAGGGGCGTGCAGGGAGGGGCGATGCTGGAGGCGGTGCGCGCACGCTTCGGCGCCGCCGTGGTGGAGACGCACGAGCACCGGGGCGACGCCACCGTGGTCCTCGACCGCGCCGCCCTCGCGGGCGCGCTCCGGCACTTCCGCGACGAGCCCGCCTTCGGCTTCGAGGTGCTGATGGACCTCACCGCGGTGGACTACCTCAAGTACCCCGGCCGCGAGGACGGGCCGCGCTTCGAGGTCGTCTACCACCTGTACTCGCTGGCGCACAACCACCGGCTGCGCGTGAAGGTGCGCGTCGACGAAGACGACGCCTCCGTTCCCACCGCCGTCAGCCTGTGGCCGATCGCGAACTGGATGGAGCGCGAGGTGTGGGACATGTTCGGCATCCGATTCGAGGGCCATCCCGACTTGCGCCGGTTGTTGATGTACGAAGAATTCGTCGGGCACGCGCTGCGCAAGGATTATCCGATCACCCGCCGTCAGCCGCTCATCGGCCCCAAAACGTAGGACTCGGGAACGCGCATGGCGGAGACGACGAAGCGCGAGATCATGCTCGGCGAAGGCAGCGGCACCGGCTCTGGAGGCAACCTCCAGGTGGGGATGGGGCCGGCCCATCCCGCCATGCACGGCATCATCCGCATCCTCGCGGAGCTGGACGGCGAGACCATCGTGAACGCCGACGTGGAGATCGGCTACCTGCACCGCGCCTTCGAGAAGGACTGCGAAGTGGGCGGCTGGAACAACGCCATCCCGTACACGGACCGTCTCAACTACGTCTCGCCCCTCATCAACAACTTCGCGTACGCCTCCGCGGTGGAGAAGCTGCTCGACATCGAGGTCACGGAGCGCTGCCACTACGTGCGCACCATCATGTCGGAGATCTCGCGCGTGTGCGATCACCTCACGTGCGTGGGCGCCTCCGCCATGGAGCTGGGCGCCTTCACGGTCTTTCTCTACATGATCAAGGCGCGCGAGTACCTGTGGGAGCTGGTGGAGGACGTCACGGGGGCGCGCCTCACCATCTCCTACGGCCGTGTGGGCGGGGTGCGGGCGGACCTGCCTGACGGCTTCGCGGAGAAGACCGCGAAGGCGTTCAACGAGGTGCGCGAGGTGCTGAAGGAAGTCCACCGCCTCGTCACCGGCAACCGGATCTTCATGGACCGCATGGTCGGCATCGGCGCCCTCTCCCGCGAGGAGACGATCGCCTATGGCATCACGGGGCCGCTGCTGCGCGCGGTCGGGGTGCCGTACGACGTGCGGCGGGCTCAGCCGCACTGGGCCTACGACCGCATCGATTTCGAGGTGGTGACGCAAAAGGACGGCGACAACTATGCGCGCTATCTCGTGCGCATGGCCGAGATGGAGCAGTCGATGCGGATCGCCGAGCGCGGGCTGGCGGCGATCCCCGGCGGCTCCGTCAACGTGGACTTCCACGGGCGCCCCATCGATCCCGCCGCCTACGTCGATCAGGGCAAGCAGGGCAAGACCGAAGGGCTCCTCCTCGTGCCCATCACGCTGTCACCGAACCTCCAGGGTCAGAACCGGGCGCCGCTGCAATCGGTGAACACGTCGGACAAGCGCGTGCTGCTGCCGCCCAAGGAGAGCACGTACGGCTCCATCGAGGGGCTCATGAACCACTTCATGCTGGTGATGGAGGGCTACGGCATCCGTCCTCCCGCCGGCGAAGCCTATTTCGCCTCCGAGGGCGCCAACGGTGAGCTCGGCTTCTACGTCGTCTCCGACGGTGGCGACCGCCCCTACCGCGTCCGCTGCCGCCCGCCCTGCCTGCCCCCGATGGCCGCGCTGCACCGGATGATCGAAGGGGAAATGATCGGCGACCTCATCCCCACCTTCGGCAGCGTGAACATGATCGGCGGAGAGCTCGACCGGTGATCACGCGCGCGGTGTTGCGGGTAACGCGATGGCGGTAGCAAAGATCGAGTTCACGCCGCAGCAGGTGGCGGAAGTGCGCCGGCTGCAGGGTCTCTATCCCGACAAGCGCGGCGCACTGCTGCCCGTGCTGCACATGGCGCAGGACACCTTCGGCTACATCTCGCTGGAGGCGGAGGCGTACGTGGCGGGGCTGTTCGAGTTGTGGCCCGCGCACGTGCACGAGGTGGTGACCTTCTACACCCTGTACTTCCAGAAGCCGAAGGGCCGCCACGTGGTCGCCGTCTGCCACAACCTCTCGTGCCACCTCGCGGGGGCGCCGAAGATCCTCGCGCACGTCAAGCGGACGCTCGGCATCGACGTGGGTGAGACCACCGACGACGGGCGAGTGACGCTGCAGTCGGTGGAGTGCCTGTGCGCGTGCGAGGCGGCGCCCATGATGCAGGTCGACGACCGCTACGAGCTGAACCTCACACCCGAGAAGATCGACCGCATCCTCGGAGGACTGCAGTGACCGAGACGGTGCTCATGCGGAATTTCGGGCGCGCGGACTCGCACACGCTCGACGGCTATCGCGCCGCGGGTGGATACACCGCGCTCGACAAGGCGCGGCAGATGGAGCCCGCCGCCATCGTGGAGGAGGTGAAGGCCTCCAACCTGCGCGGCCTCGGTGGCGCGGGCTTCCCCACGGGCACGAAGTGGTCGTTCATTCCGAAGAACCACACGGGTCCCGTCTACCTCGTCGTCAACGCGGACGAGGGCGAGCCCGGCACGTTCAAGGACCGCTATCTGCTCGAGCGCGATCCGCACGCCCTCATCGAGGGCATGATCATCGCAGCGCGGGCCATCAAGAGCGCGCTCGGCTTCGTCTACATCCGTGGGGAGTACGTGCAGCCCTGGCGCGTGTTCAGCGGCGCCGTGCGCGAGGCGTACGCGGCGGGGCTGCTCGGCGCCGGCTTCGACATCATCGTGCACCGCGGCGCGGGCGCCTACATCTGCGGCGAGGAGACGGGCCTCATCTCCTCGCTCGAGGGCAAGAAGGGGTGGCCGAAAGTGAAGCCGCCTTTCCCGGCCATCAAGGGCGCCTTTGCCGCGCCCACCATCGTGAACAACGTGGAGACCCTCTGCTGCGTGCCCCCCATCATCAATCGGGGTGCGGCGTGGTTCGCCGGCCTCGGCAGCAAGACGCAGGGGGGGACCCGCATGTACTCGGTGTCGGGCCGCGTGAACAAGCCGGGCGTGTACGAGACGTCGGTGCGCGTGACGCTGCGCCAGCTCATCTACGACCACGCGGGCGGCGTGTCGGGTAACGGCAGGCTGAAGGCCGTGGTGCCGGGCGGCGGCTCCGCGGCCATCCTCACCGCTGACGAGATCGATGTCACCATGGACGTGGACGGGCTGAAGAACGCGGGCACGATGATCGGCTCCGCGGGCGTCATCGTGATGGACGAGACGGTGTCCATTCCGGAGGCGCTCATGGTGCTCGCGCGCTTCTACGCGCACGAGAGCTGCGGGCAGTGCACGCCGTGCCGCGAATCGACGGGCTGGATCTACAAGATGACCCACCGCATCCTGGACGGCAAGGCGCGCAAGGACGATCTCGACACCATCCTCGACGTGGCGCGGCGAGGCGCGGGCACCACCATCTGCGCCTTTTACGACGGCGCCGTCGGTCCCTACATCTCCTACATCGAAAAGTTCCGGGGCGAGTTCGACGCCCTGCTCCAGCCCTAGGCCATGCCCAAGCTGACCATCGACGGTAGGGAGATCGAGGTGGAGGCGGGCACGAACCTCATCGAGGCGGCGCGCCGGCTCGGGATCGAGGTGCCGCACTACTGCTATCACCCGGGGCTGTCCATCGCGGGCCAGTGCCGGCTGTGCATGGTGGACATCGAGAAGACGCCGCGGCCCACCATCGCCTGCAACACGCAGGCGGCGGAGGGCATGGTGGTGAACACGCAGAGCGAGCGGGTGAAGGAGACGCGGCGCTCCATCATGGAGTTCCACCTCATCAACCACCCGCTCGACTGCCCGGTGTGCGACCAGGCGGGGGAGTGCTGGCTGCAGATCTACTACATGAAGTACGCCCTCTACGATCCGCGCATGGTCGACGAGAAGGTGCACAAGCCGAAGGCGGTGCCGCTCGGCCCCACCGTCATGCTCGACGCCGAGCGGTGCATCCTGTGCTCGCGGTGCGTGCGGTACTGCGACGAGATCACCGGCACCGGTGAGCTGGGCATCTTCGACCGTGGCGACCACTCGGTGATCGGCCTCTTCCCCGGCCAGGATCTGGAAAACAAGTACTCCGGCAACGTGGTCGACATCTGCCCCGTGGGCGCCCTCACCGACCGCGATTTCCGGTTCCAGGTGCGCGTGTGGTACCTCGACACCACGAAGTCGATCTGCACCGGATGCGCGCGCGGCTGCAACATCGACGTTCACGTCAACCGCAAGCGGCCCCACCATGCGGAAGGCCGCCGCGTGGCGCGCCTCAAGCCGCGCTTCAACGAGGCCGTCAACGCATGGTGGATGTGCGACGAGGGCCGGTACGGCTTCAAGTTCGTCGACGACGAGAGCCGCATCATGGCGCCGCTGCGCCGCCACGGCGACACCGCCGGCGTGCCCGTCACGAGGGATGAGGCGGCGGCCGGGGTGGCTACTGCGCTCGGCCGCTATGCGCCGGGCGAGATCGGCATTCTCGCGTCCCCGCGCATGGCGAACGAGGACCTCATGGCGCTCAAGCGGCTCGGCGAGCGCCTGGGTGTACGGAACGTCGCCTTTCGCGTGCCCCCGCGCGCGGCGGGGTACGAGGACGACTTCCTCATTCGCGCCGACAAGAACCCGAACACACGCGGGGCGGAGCTGATCGGCCTCGACGGCGATGCGGCGGCGGTGCTGGCGGCGCTGCTGCGCGGGAGCCTGAAGTGTCTGTGGATCTTCGGCCACGACCTGCTCGACAGCGCGTGGCCGCCGGCGGAGACGCTCGCGGCGCTCGAGCGCGTGGAGACACTCATCTTCTCCGGCACCAACGCCAACGCGACGAGCGCGCACGCGGACTGGGTCCTGCCCGCCGCCGCGTGGGTGGAGCGCGACGGCACCTTCACGAACTTCCTCGGTCGCGTGCAGCGCTTCCGCGCCGCGGTGGAGCCCGTGGGCGACGGCCTCGCCGACTGGCACTGGATCGGCCTCGTGCTCGCTGCCCTCGGCGCCGGCGTGCCGGCCATGCGTGCCGAACACTGGTTCCAGGACCTCGCACGCTCGGTGCCCGCCTTTGCGGGACTCACATACCAGGCAATCGGCGACAGCGGCCGGATGGTAGCCGGCGCCGAGCCCACGCTGGCGCCCACACCGCCCGGGCGCCGGGCCGGGGTCAAGGTGTGACCGCGCTCGCGGACCTCGGCATCGCGTTCGGCCGGGTGGCGTTCGTCATGATGTTCGTGCTCAACCTCGGCGGCCTCCTCACGTGGCTGGAGCGCAAGCAGTCCGCCATCATGCAGGACCGCATCGGCGCCAACCGCGCCTCCATCTACGGCTTCCGCATCATGGGCCTCTTCCACCCCCTCGCGGACGCCATCAAGATGCTGACGAAGGAGGACTTCCTGCCCGCCCGTGCGGACCGGTTCCTCTTCCAGCTGGCTCCCTTCGTGTCGGTCTTCTTCGCGCTCGTCGCGTTCGCGGCCATCCCCTTCGGCGACGTGCTGCGCGTGGGCGACCGCGTGATCCCGCTGCAGGCGGTGACCCTCAACGTGGGCGTCCTCTACGTGTTCGCGATGCTCTCGCTCGGCGTGTACGGCCTCATGATGGCGGGGTGGTCGTCGGCCAACAACTACGCGCTCCTCGGCGGGGCGCGTGGCGCCGCCCTCATGATCACGGCGGAGATCGCCATCGGCGCCTCCATCATGGGCGTCATCATGTGGTATGGCTCGCTGAACATGATGGACATCGCGCGCGCTCAGGGCGCGCTGCTCTTCGGCTGGATCCCGAAGTGGGGCATCGTGGTGCAACCACTCGGCTTCATTCTCTTCCTCACGGCGGGGATCGCCGCCACCAAGCGCATTCCATTCGACATGCCGGAAGGCGAGTCGGAGATCATCGGCTATTTCGTGGAGTACAGCGGCATGAAATTCGGCATGTTCGCCATGGCCGACTTCCTGGAGACGGTCGTCATCGCGGGCATGACCACCGCCCTCTTCCTCGGCGGCTGGCAGGTGCCCTACCTCTACGCGGACGGCTTCCATTTCCCGTGGGGGGCCACCGTGCACCTGCCCCACCTCGTGGTGGCGCTCGCGCAGGTGGGCGCCTTCGTCTTCAAGGTGTCGGCGATGATCTTCTTCATGATGCTCATCCGCTGGACGCTGCCGCGTTTCCGGTACGACCAGGCGATGCGGCTGGGCTGGCTCGGTCTCTTCCCGCTCTCCATCCTCAACATCGTCGTCACGGGAGCCGTCATCCTCCTCGCGGAGTATCGATAGCATGCGGCTCGGACAACGCTTCTACCTGCGCGAAGTCCTCTCGGGCGTCGGCCTCACCGCCGGGCACTTCTTCCGGAACATGGGCAAGCACATCGCGCACGCGCTCGGCAGCAAGGACGCGCGCGGCGCCGTCACCATCCAGTATCCGGAAGAGCGGCGGCCGTACTCGCCGCGGCTGCGCTCGCTGCACCGCCTCGTGCGCCGCGAGGACGGCTCGCCGCGCTGCGTGGCGTGCATGATGTGCGAGACGGTGTGCCCCGCGCGCTGCATCTACATCGTGGCTGACGAGCATCCGAACCCCGAGATCGAGAAGATGCCCGCGCGCTTCGACATCGACCTCGGCAAGTGCGTGTTCTGCGGCTTCTGCGTGGAAGCGTGTCCGGAGGACGCCATCCGCATGGACACCGGCATTCTCGAGTTCTCGTCGTACAGCCGCCTCGGCATGATCTACACGAAGGAAGCCCTGCTCGCTCTCGAGCCCGCGGGGCCCGACGGCAGGCCCTCGTCGCCCATCCCGATCCCGGCGGACCGCACGCCGTGATGGGGCTGGTCGCCTTCGCCGTCCTCGCCGTGCTCGCCGCCGGCTCCGCGCTGGGGCTCATCCTCAAGAAGAACCCGATCCACGGCGCGCTCTTCCTGGTGGTGAACCTCGCCTCCGTGGCCGCGTTGTACCTGACGCTGGGCGCGGAGTTCCTCGCCGCCGCGCAGGTGATCGTCTACGCGGGCGCGATCATGGTGCTCTTCGTGTTCGCGATCATGGTGCTCATCCCCGGCAAGGAGGAGACGGGACCGGATCCGCGGCGGCCCTTCCGGCTCGCCGCCATCCCCCTGGGCGGTGTGCTCGTGGTGCTCCTCGTGATCGTGGTAGGGCGCGCGGTAGTGACCACGGGCCCCGGGGGAGCGCCCGGGAACGTGGAGGCGGTGGGTCGGCTGCTCTTCACCGACTATCTGTTTCCATTCGAGCTGACCTCCGTGCTCCTGCTCGCCGCCATGGTGGGCGTGCTGTTGCTCGCACGCCGGGGGACCTGACCGCCATGGTGCCCGAGTCGTATTACCTGGCGCTGGCGGCCATCCTGTTTTCGATCGGCGTGGTCGGGGTCGTGATCCGGCGCAACCCGCTCGTGATCTTCATGTCGATCGAGCTGATGCTCAACGCGGCAAACCTCTCCTTCGTGGCCTTCGGCCACCGCTTCGGCAGCGCCGAGGGCCAGGTCCTCGTCTTCTTCGTCATGGCCGTGGCCGCCGCCGAGGCCGCCGTGGGCCTCGCCATCATCGTCGCCATCTTCCGCTTGCGCCACAGACTCTCTATCGACGATTTGAGTATGATGCGATGGTAGTGCGAGCTGAGCCCCTTAGAGGGGCGAGGCGAGCGAAATATAAAGAAAGGTACAGCTCGCCAACCAGGCTTTAGCGGTCGACAGCCGGCCGTAACGGCTGACCGCCAGCAGTAAACAGTCGACCGCCGAACGGTCGACCGCCGAGCCGTGGCAGTGCGACCCGAGCCGGTGCCTCCGGTGAGGGGAGCGAAACATAAAGGAGAGGCCGGCATGGCCCAGAAGAGTCCGACGCAGAAGGAAGCGCCGTCGCTCGGCATCGACGCCGAGCTCGCCAGACGGCTGCTCCATGACATGGTGCTCATCCGCCGCTTCGAAGAGAAGGCGGCGGAGGCGTACGCGCTCGGCAAGATCGGCGGCTTCCTGCACCTGTCCATCGGTGAGGAAGCGGTGGCGGCGGGCACCACCTCGGCGCTCAGGCCCGACGACTACGCGATCTCGACCTACCGCGAGCATGGCCACTGCCTGGCCAAGGGGTCCGATCCGCGCCGCATGATGGCGGAGCTCTTCGGGCGTCGCGACGGCCTCAGCAAGGGCAAGGGCGGCTCCATGCATCTGTTCGACAAGAGCACGAACTTCCTCGGGGGCCACGCCATCGTGGGCGCGCACCTGCCGCTGGCGGCAGGCGTCGCCTTCGCCATCAAGTACGAGGGCGGCGACCAGGTCATCGTCTGCTATTTCGGCGACGGCGCCGTCCCCCAAGGCGAGTTCCACGAGGCGATGAACCTCGCCGCCCTGTGGAAGCTGCCCGTCATCTTCCTGTGCGAGAACAACCGCTACGCCATGGGCACCTCCCTGGAGCGCGCGCTCGCGGAGACGGAGATCTGGAAGTTCGGGAAGGCCTACAACATGGCCGCGGAGCCCGTGGACGGCATGGACGTGCTCGCCATGCGCGAGGTGGTGGGCCGCGCGGTGGAGCGCGCCCGCAGGGACAAGACGCCGTCGCTGATCGAGGCGCGCACGTACCGCTTCCGCGGCCACTCCATGCGCGACCCGGCGGGCTCGGTGTACCGCACGAAGGAGGAAGTCGAGCGCGAGAAGCTGCGCGACCCCATCGTCACCTTCCGCGAGCGCACCCTGAAGGCAGGGCTCATCAGCGAGGAGGACGTCAAGAAGATCGACAAGGACGTCAACGACCTCATCGACGAGGCGGTGGCCTTCGCCGACGCCTCGCCGGAGCCCGAGCTCTCGGAGCTCTTCACCGACATCTTCAAGGAGGCGTGAGATGACGGTGATGAGCTACCGCGAGGCGCTCAACATGGCGCTGCGCGAGGAGATGAACCGCGACCCCCGCGTCTTCGTCATGGGGGAAGAAGTCGGCCTCTACGACGGCGCCTACAAGGTGACGCAGGGGCTGCTCAAGGACTACGGTCCCAAGCGCGTCGTCGACACGCCCATCGCGGAGTCCGGCTTCACCGGCATCGGCATCGGCGCCGCCATGGTGGGATTGCGCCCCGTGGTGGAGATGATGACGTTCAACTTCGCGCTGCTCGCCCTCGACCAGATCGTGAACTCGGCGGCGAAGCTGCACTACATGTCGGGCGGGCAGTACCACGTGCCCATCGTCATCCGGGGGCCGGGCGGGCCCGCGCACCAGCTCGCCGCGCAGCACTCGCAGTCGATGGAGAGCTACTTCTACCACGTGCCCGGCCTCAAGGTGGTGCGCCCGTCGACGCCCGCGGACGCCAAGGGCCTGTTGAAGTCGTCGATCCGCGACGACAATCCCGTGATCTTCATCGAGTCGGAGACGCTCTACAACATCAAGGGCGAGGTGCCCGACGACCCCGACTTCGTCATCCCGCTCGGACAGGCGATCGTCCGCCGCGAGGGCACCGACGTGACGGTGGTCGCGTACATGGGCATGATGTACCGCGCCATGGAGGCGGCGGAGGAGCTGGAGAAAGAGGGCATCTCGGTCGAGATCGTCGATCCGCGCACGCTGCGCCCCATGGACACCGACACCATCATCGGGTCGGTGCGCAAGACGCACCGGGCGGTGGTGGTGGAGGCGGGAGCCGGCTTTGCCGGGATGGGCTCGGAGATCGCGGCCTTCATCACGGAGTCGGCCTTTGACGACCTCGACGCGCCCGTGGAGCGCGTCACCGGGGCCTCCGCGCCCATGCCGTATGCGCGCAACCTCGAGAAGGCCAAGACCCCCACGAAAGAGAAGATCATGGAGGCCATCCGCAGCGTCTGTTACGTGAAGGACGGGAGTCGCTGACATGGCCGTGACCAAGGTCGTGATGCCGAAGCTCTCGGAGGCGATGGAGAGCGGCAAGATCATCAAGTGGCTGAAGAAGGAAGGCGATCGCATCGCCCCCGGTGACATCCTCGCGGAGGTGGAGACCGACAAGGCGGACGTCGAGATGGAGGCCTTTGGCGCCGGCGTCCTGCGCAAGATCCTCGCGCAGGCGGGATCGACGGCGCCCGTGGGATCGTTGATCGGCGTCATCGCCGAGCCGGATGACGACATCGCCGCCGTCGCCAGCGCCGCCGCCGCGCCCCCGCCCGCCGCCACCAAGCCCGCTCCGGCGGCGACGAAGCCCGCCGCTGGTGCCGCGCCGCCTGCCCCTGTGAAGCCGGGAGCGGGAGCACCGGCCATGGCGTCGCGACCGGCGGAAGTGCCGCCCACCCCGAAGAGTGAAGATCCTGCCGAGCGACCACGACCTGCTCCGGTGACGACGACGTCGGCGACGGCCCGCGCGATTACTGAGATGGGGGGCCGCGCAGGGGCCCCCCAGCCCCCCCCCCCACGGCCCCCACCCCGGGGACCCCGGCCGCGCCGCGCCGCCCCCG
>JBKKCN010000781.1:0-3045 GCA_046712525.1 Candidatus Rokuibacteriota bacterium | reverse complement strand
GCGCCGGACCACGTGACGCCGCGCTGGCGGCGCTGCGCAACGCGGACGACGTGGAGGCGCGCCGGCGGGGCGCACGCGACCTCGCGGAGAGCGGCACCATGGCCGACCTGCCCGTCCTCGCGCAGGCGCTGCGCGATCCCGACAGCACCGTGCGCGGATTCGCCGAAGCCGCCATGTGGAGCGTGTGGAGCCGGTCGGGCGACGACGAGGTCGACAAGCTCTTTCACGTGGGTGTCATGCAGCTCAGCGACCGGCGGTTCGTGCCGGCCGTCCGCACCTTCACGCGCATCATCGAGCGCAAGCCGGAGTTCGCCGAAGGCTGGAACAAGCGGGCCACCGCGTACTTCCTGCTCGGCGAGTTCGACAAGTCGCTCGCCGACTGCGACGAGGTCATGAAGCGCAATCCTTATCACTGGGGCGCCCTCAGCGGCTACGGCATGATTCACCTGCAGGAGAGCCGGCCCGCGCAAGCGCTCGGATATTTCGAGAAAGCCATCGCCGTGAACCCGAACCTGCCCCAGGTGCACGAGACGATCGAGATGTTGAAGGCGCTCCTCACCCAGCGACGCAAGGACATGATTTAGGAGGACACCGTGATCGACGCGCTCAGAAAGATCAGCAGCCCCAGCATCGCCAACGGCATCGAGACCTTCAACGTGCGCCCGCGCAACCAGGGCCAGATGTCTTCCGAGATCAAGACGCTCTTCCCGGAGATGGGGCCCCTCGTCGGCTACGCGGTGACGGCGCTCATCCGCGCGGAAGCAGCACCGCTGCAGGGCCATCGCGCGTCGACCTACGGATGGTGGGACTACATCCAGACGATCCCGGCGCCGCGCGTCATCGTCGTCCACGACCTGGACGAGCCGCGCGGGCAGGGCGCGCAGTGGGGCGAGGTGCAGGCGAACATCCACAAGGCACTCGGGTGTGTGGGCGTGGTGACGGACGGCTCCGTGCGCGATCTCGACGAGGTGCGTGCGCTCGGCTTCCAGTTCGCCGCCGCGCACGTCTCCGTCTCTCACGCCTACGTGCACATGGTCGACTTCGGCCTGCCCGTCAAGCTGGGCGGCCTGTGGGTCAAGCCGGGGGATCTCATCCATGCCGATCAGCACGGCGTGGTCACGATTCCGCCGGACATCGCCGCCAAGGTTCCCGCGGCCGTGGCCGCCGTCGAGGCGGACGAGCGCAAGATCATCGGCGTGTGCCAGTCGCGGGACTTCACGGCGGACAAGCTCAAAGATCTGTACAAGCAGATCCGCCCCGGGACTTACTAGCTCTTACGCGCGGCGTTCGGCGGCGCTGGGGGGTCGGGGTGCCGGCGACCACGTGGATGGTGGCCGAATCGGATCGAGGGCGGCTGGGCTCCATCGACACGCCTCGTGCGGTTTCAGTTGAGAGGGAAACGGGTCCCGGCACCCCGACCCCCGACCCAGCGCCGCCGAACGCGTGGGTGGCGAATGCTGGCTGAGCGGGGCTCGTCGGCTCGCAGAGTAGACTGGGCGGGTGGACATCCGCCGCCCGGAGGCCGGGGACATGGACACGGTGATGCGGCTGGCGGCCGACGTCATCGGTCCGGAGCGCGCGGGGCCGTTCGTCCGCTCCCACGTCGAGCGCCACCACCTCCTCCTCGCCGAGGACGACGCGGGTGTGCTCGGCTTCATCGCGTACCGCACGGACTGGTTTCAGTGCACCTTCGTGACCCTCGTCTCCGTCGACGCCGAACACCGCAAGCGCGGGATCGCGCGCGCTCTGTACCGGGCGGTGGAGGACATGTCGCCGAGCCCGCGCGTGTTTTCGTCTACCGAAGAGACCAACCCCATCGCCATCAGGATGCACACCGCGCTCGGCTACACGCCCTCCGGCCACATCGACAACCTGCCGCAGGGTTATCGCGAGCTGCTGTTCTACAAGCGCCTCGCGCCGTGATCACGGCGCCCTGCGCGACTTCGCGGGGCCCTGGAATTGTCGCGGCGACAGCCCGGCGGTACAGTGAACGCACGAGCCGATATCCCCAGGAGGTGGCCGTGAGCACGGTCCAGTCGAAGGACGAGCTGTTGAACCAGGCCGCGCGCGAGTACAAGGCGTTCCACGAGGCCCTGCAGGGCCTGAACGAGGAACACATGACCGAGGTGTGGCTCGGCACGTGGTCCGTCAAGGATATCGTGGCTCACATCTCGGGGTGGCATCGGGAGATCGGGCCCGCGCTCGAGCGACTGGCCCGCGGCGAGAAGCCCGTGCCGGCAGGCGTGTCCTACGACGACGTCGACGCCTGGAACGACAAGTTCGCCGCCGCCCGGCGCCATACCGAAGTCGCCGAGGTCTTGCTCGAGTTCGACAAATCGCACGAGTACTTCCTCCACGCCGCCGCCGACGTGCCGGCGGAGCGCTTCCAGCCCGGCAAGACGGCGTGGAAGCTGGTCGATCAGAACAGCGCCCACCACTACCGCGAGCACGCCGAGCAGGTCCGCGCCTGGCGGCAGGCGAAGGGGATCTAGGCCACAGTCGGCGGCACCGCACTTGCTGCCGAAGGGATCCGGAGGATCCCGTCCGTGCGCTGGCTCGCCCTTGCCCTTGCTGTCACGCTCGCCCCCGGCGAGTCCGCACCCGTGTACGACCTCAACTGGACCTCGTTCGCGCGCGTGGGCCGCTTCAACGCTGGCGAGATGCGCACGAACACGGGCGTCCTCGACGGCCGTGCCGTCGCCCGCCTGAAGCCGTCGCCGGACTCAGCGGCCGTCTTACGGCTCGAATTCGAGGGGCCTGACGGCCGGGGGGGAGGCTACGTCGGCCTTGCCGGCCCCATGGCCTTCGAGTTTCCGACACGCATCGCCGTGGGCACACCGCCCGCGGCGCCTCACTTGAGCGGGGGAACCTTCGAGTTCACGGGCGACGGCGACCGACCACGCGGATTCGTCGTCTCGTACGTGGAGGGGTTCATCTGCCGGGCCGAGCCCACGGCGTGCGGCGGGGTGGCGATGTGGGAGCGCCGTTTCGAGGGCCGCGCTAGATTGATCGAGACGGGGGCCTCGAAGGGCCCCCCAGCCCCCC
>JBKKCN010000780.1:0-5649 GCA_046712525.1 Candidatus Rokuibacteriota bacterium | reverse complement strand
AGGTTGTCGAGCACGGTCATGCCCTTAAAGAGCGCGATGATCTGAAAGGTGCGCGCGATCCCCAGCTCCGCGATGCGGCTGGGCGCCAGATCGGTGACGTCGCGCCCCTCGAACAGGATGCGCCCCGTGTCCGGATGGTAGAAGCCGCTGATCATGTTCAGCAGGCTGGTCTTCCCCGCCCCGTTGGGCCCGATAACGGACAGCACGTCGCCTTTCGGCACGTCCAGGCTCACGTGGGTCACCGCCTGCACGCCGCCGAATGACTTGGAGACGTCCCGGATCTCGACGAGCGCGCTCACGACAGCCACCGCTTGCGCCGGCGGTAGTGCTTCACGTCGCGGTAGCTCTTGCGCTGCCCGACTCCCGTGAGTCCCAGGTAAAACTCCTTGATGTCCTCGTTCTCGCTGATCGTCTTCGCGTCGCCGTCCAGCACGATGCGTCCCGACTCCATCACGGAGCCGTGCTGAGCGAAGCGCAGGGCCACCGTGGCGTTCTGCTCGGCGAGCAGCACCGCCACCCCTTCCTCGCGATTGAGCCGGCTCACGATCTCGAAGATCTCCTGCACGAGCATGGGGGCCAGCCCCATGGAGGGCTCGTCGAGCAGCATGAGCTTGGGGCGCGCCATGAGCGCGCGTCCGATGGCGAGCATCTGCTGCTCGCCGCCCGAGATGTAGCCCGCCTTGAAGCCGCGCCGCTCCACCAGGCGCGGGAAGTACGTATACACCAGGTCCAGGTCGCGGCGCACCGCCTGGTTATCGCGGCGCGTGTAGGCGCCCGTCTGCAGATTTTCCTCCACCGTGAGGTGCTCGAAGACGTGCCGGCCTTCCATGACCTGCACGATGCCGCGGCGCACGACCTCGCCGGGATCCTTCCTGTGGTCGCCTCCCCCTGAAACTCGATGGAGCCCTTGGTGACCTCGCCCCGCTCGGTGCGCAGCAGCCCCGAGATCGCCTTGAGCGTGGTCGACTTGCCGGCGCCGTTGGCCCCGAGGAGGGCGACGATACCCCCCTCGAGGACCTGGAGCGAGACACCGCGCAACACGAGGATCACGTGATCGTAGATCACCTCGATGTTGTTGACGGCCAGCAGCGGCCGCGACGTCCCGTTCCCGGCGCTCACCCCGCTACTTCTCCTTGGAGCAGTCGCGCTGCGTGTAGCTCAGCTTCTTGCCCTCGTCGATGGCCGCCGCCTCGATCTTCGGGCGCACGATGTCGCGCATGGGCGAGATCCAGTCCGACACGATGTTCCACTTCTTGCCGTCCCACTGCTGCACGAGGATGGGGCCGTTGCCCTCGTGGTCCTCGCAGGTCACCTTGACGGCGTGGGTGAAGCCCTTCATGCCTATCTCGTCCAGGCGCTTGTCGGTGAGGTTGAGGTTCTCGAGGCCCCAGCGCATCTGCTCACCCGTGATGCCGCCCTTGCCGTACTTGCCCTGCGCGGTGCGGATCGCCTCCGCCGTGTACATCGCGTTCACGATGCCGCGGTTGTAGAGCGCCTCGCCGACGGCTTCCTTCTTGCCGCCGCCCTTGCCCTTGTCGTAGACGTGCTTGAAGATCTCCTGGTGCACCTTGAAGTTGGTACCGGGCCCGTGAAAGGTGGCGCCCTTGTAGCCCTTGGCCCCCTCACCCGCAGGCACCACGTCGGCCTCGCTCGCCGACCACCAGTTGCCGATGAACTTGTCCATCGGGAAGTTGTTGGCGACCGCTTCCTTTACCGCCACCTGGTTCATCACGCCCCACCCGGACAGGAAGATCCAGTTCGGGTTGAGTCGGCGCACCTGCAGCCACGTCGACTTCTGCTCCTGGCCGGGACTGTCGACGGCGAGCAGCGTGAGCTCGAACTCGTACTTCTTCGCCAGATCTTCCAGCGTGGGGTTGGCTTCCTTGCCGTACGGGCTGTTGTGGAAGATGTGAGCGATCTTCTTGCCCTTCAGCTTCTCGAGCCCGCCTTCCTGCTGGCCGATGTAGCGGATGACGGCGGAGGCCTGGCTCCAGTACGTGGTCGGGAAGCTGAACACCCAGGGGAACCACCGGCCGTCGGCGGCCGCCGTCATACCGTAGCCCATCGAGAAGACGGGCACCTTGTCCACGGCCGCCTTGGGGATGAGCTGGTACGTGATGCCCGTGCTGTACGGGTTCACCACCACGGGCCCCTTGCCCTTCAGACGCTCGTAGCACTCCACGCCCTGCTTGGTGTCGTACTGTGTCTCGCACTCCTCCCACGTCACCTTCACGCCGTTGATGCCGCCGTCACGCTCGTTCAGCAGCGTGAAGTAGTCCACGAACCCGTTGGCGATCGGGATGCCGCTGGGCGCGAAGGGGCCCGTGCGGTAGACGAGGAGCGGAATGAAGATGTCCTTGGCCTGGCCCGAGGCGGGCGCGGGCGTGAGCGAGGGCCCCGCGGCCACGAAGACGGCCACGAGGGCGATGAGCAGTGTGCGTAGCTTCATGAGTCTCTCCTTTGTGTTAGTGCGGGAACGGCCACAGGCGCAGCTTTTCCTTGCTGATCTGCCACAGCCGCGCCAGTCCATGCGGTTCCACGATGAGAAAGAAGATGATCAGGCCTCCGAACACCATCAGCTCGATGTGCTTTTTCAGCGCGACCGGCAGCGTGAGCCCCACCATGAGCGGGGCGTTGGTGAGGAAGATGGGGATGAGAATGATGAAGGCGGCCCCGAGGAACGAGCCCAGGATGCTCCCGAGGCCGCCGATGATGACCATGAAGAGGACGAGGAACGACAGCGTGATGTCGAAGGCGAGCGTCTCCGCGCTGCCGAGGTAGAGGAACACGAGCATGGCGCCCGCGAGGCCGCAGTAAAAGGAGCTGATGCCGAAGGCGAGCAGCTTCGTCCGCAGCGGCCGGACGCCGATGATCTCGGCCGCGATATCGCGGTCGCGCATGGCCATCCACGACCGCCCCACGCGCCCGCGCACCAGGTTCTTGGCGACGAGTCCGAACACCACGACGAGGGCGAGGGCGAACACGTAGCGGGCGGCCGACGTCGCCTCGGGGCCGGTGACGGTGACGCCGAAGATCGCCCGCGTCGGCGCCGTGATGGTGCCGGAGGAGGCATAGTTGGTGAACCACGCCACCTTGTTGAAGAGCCAGATGAGGAAGAACTGCGCGGCGAGCGTGGCCACCGCGAGGTAGAAGCCCTTGATGCGCAGGCTGGGGATGCCGAAGAGCAGACCTACTAACGCGGCTATCACACCGGAGAGCAGGAACACCACGACGATGCTCAGCCCGGGAAACGCGGTGGTGAGCTTGAAGGCGGAATACCCGCCCACCGCCATGAAGCCCCCGGTCCCCAGCGACAGCTGCCCCGCGTAGCCGATGAGCAGGTTCAACCCGAGAGCAGCCATCGCATACACGAGCAGCGGAATGAGGATCGCCTGCAGCCAGTAATTATCCGCGAACAGCGGCACACAAAAGGCCGCCACGATCCCCGCCATCACGAACCACCGGTCCTGCGCGATCGGAAAGATCGCCTGATCACTCGCATACGACGTCTTGAACTGCCCCGCCTCTCGATAGATCACGTCAGACCCTCTCAATGATCTTTTCGCCGAAGAGGCCTTGCGGGCGGAAGAGCAGGAAGACCAAGGCGACGACGTAGGCGAACCAGTTCTCGATAGCGCCGCCGACCAGAGGACCCCAGTAGACCTCGCCGATCTTCTCGCCCACGCCGATGATGAGGCCGCCCACGATGGCGCCCGGCACGGAGGTGAAGCCGCCGAGGATCAGCACGGGGAGGGCCTTGAGGGCGATGAGGGAGAGGCTGAACTGCACGCCGCTCTTGGCGCCCCACATGACGCCGGCCACGATCGCCACGAGGCCGGCCACCGACCACACGATGATCCAGATGGTCTTGAGGGGGATGCCGATGGACAGCGCCGCCTCGTGGTCGTCGGCCACGGCGCGCAGGGCGCGGCCGATGCGCGTGCGCTGGAAGAAGACGGCAAGCACGGCCACCATCACCGCCGCCGTGCCCGCCGCCGACATCTCGAGCTGGTTGAGCTGGATGCCCGCCACCATGAAGGAGCGGTCGGGGATGCCGATGTCGAGACGCTTGACGTTGGAGCCCCACAGCATCTCGCCGAAGCCTTCCAGGAAGAAGTTCAGGCCGATGGTGGCCATGAACAGGATGATCGGCTCCTGGTTCACGAGCGGGCGCAGGACGATGCGCTCGATGGCGAAGGCGAGCGCCACCATCACCACCATGGTCATGAGGAGCGCGGGCACCACCGGCACGCCGCGCTCCATGAGCCCCACGAGCGTGAGGGCGGCGAAGAGGACCATCGTGCCCTGGGCGAAGTTGAACACGCCCGAGGCCTTGAAGATGAGCACGAAGCCGAGCGCCACCAGCGAGTACATGAGCCCGGTGGCGATGCCGCCCAGGAACACCTCGGCGAAGAAGGTGGGCGAACCCACCATGTCCTTGAAGGGCGCCACGAGGACGGCGTAGAGGACGCTACTCATGCGCCGCTCCCAGGTAGGCGTCGAGCACGGCCTGGTCCTTGCGTACCTGCTCGGGGGTGCCGTCGGCGATCTTGCGGCCGTAGTCCAGCACGGCCACACGGTCGGAGATGTCCATCACCACGCCCATGTCGTGCTCGATGAGGGCAATGGTCGTCCCGAACTCGCCGTTGACGTCGAGGATGAAGCGCGACATGTCCTCCTTCTCCTCGACGTTCATCCCCGCCATCGGCTCGTCGAGCAGGAGTAGCGTGGGCTCCGCGGCAAGCGCGCGCCCGAGCTCGACGCGCTTCTGGAGCCCGTAGGGCAGCTTGCCCGCGGGCAGCTTGCGGATGGCCTGGATCTCGAGGAAGTCGATGATCCGCTCCACCGCCGCCCGGTGCTTGAGCTCCTCGTTGCGCGCGGGCCCCCAGTAGATGGCGTCCAGCAGGAAGTGGCCCCGCATCTTCATGAGCCGGCCCGTCATCAGGTTATCGAGCACGCTCATGCCCTTGAAGAGGGCGACGTTCTGGAAGGTGCGCGCGATGCCGAGGGCGGCCACGTCGGGGGGCGACAGGCGCGTGCGGTCCTTGCCCGCGAACTCGATCCGCCCCTCCTGGGGATGGTAGAAGCCGCTGATGACGTTCAGCAGCGTCGTCTTGCCAGCGCCGTTGGGACCGATGATGGCCACGATCTCGCCGCGCCGGATCTCGAGGCTCACGCGGCTGAGCGCCGTGAGGGCACCGAAGCGCACGCTGACGTTCTCCACGCGGAGAAGCGGTTGCGCGGCGCTGGGGTCGCTCACCGGGGCGGCTGGCCCCCGGCGACGGTCGCCTCGCGGATGCGCACGTCGGCGCGCACCGTCCCCACCCGGCCGTCCTCGTACGTCACCTTGGCGTTGACCTGGACGTGATGCCCGTCGCCGTAGAGCGCGTCGATGAGCGTCGCGTACTTCTCCGCGATATACCCGCGCCGCACCTTGCGCGTGCGCGTGATCTCCTCGTCGTCGGGATCGAGCTCCTTGTGGAGGATCAGGAACTTCCTGATCTGCGCGCCGCGCAGCACCTCGTCCTCCAGCAGGCTGCGGTTCACGCGGTCCACCTCCTGGTGGATGAGGTCATAGACCTCCGCCTTCTGGCTGAGGTCGGTATAGCTCGTATAGGCAATGTTCCGGCGCTCCGCCCAGTTCCCGAC
>JBKKCN010000779.1:0-3057 GCA_046712525.1 Candidatus Rokuibacteriota bacterium | reverse complement strand
TTCAGCTTGGTCCCGTTCTGCCAGCAGTCCCAGATGGCGCGCATGGCGAGCACGATCTCGCGCATCTTCGGCCCCGGTGACTCGAATTTCACGGAGAAGCGCCGCTCGTTGTGGCCCTTCACCTGCGAGCCCAGCCCGAGGATGAAGCGGCCATCGGACGCCTTCTGCAGGTCCCATGCGATCATGGCCAGGATCATGGGGCTACGCGGGAAGGCGACGGCGATCGACGTCCCCAGCTTGATCTTCTTCGTGAGGGTGGCCGCGACGGCGAGGGGCAGAAAGGGGTCGTGCTGCGTCTCCGCGGACCAGAGGCAATCGAACCCGAGCGCTTCCACCTTGCGCGCGTACTCGGGGATCGATTTCAGATCGTGGGTGAGCATGCCGACGTCGAGTTTCACGGGCGATCTCCTTTGGGCGACAGCTTACCCCGGCATTCTATCGGACCCTAACCGGTGAGAAGCGCGCCCGGCACCTCGCGGCCCATCACCTGGATCTGCTCGCGCGTGATGCCCTCCGCCTGAAGGCCGGCCACGAACATCTGGAGTCCGTCAGCGGGCGTCGGGTTGCCTGTCTGGCCGAGGTCGGTGCCGAGCACGAAGTGCTGAGCGCCTATTGCGCGCACCCGCGCCGCGGTGTCGGCGAGCGGGATGCGCGTCGAGTGTCGCATCCACTCGAGATGCGCGTCGGGGCCCACCAGCATCATGAGGGCACACAGCTCCATCTTCGCGCCCAGCGACGCCGCCTGCGTCATATGCGCCTCGCTCATGCCGACGACGTCGAACTGTGCGTGCGTCACGACGATGCGGTCGCACCCTTCCTCGCGCGCGGCGGTGATGATCGCGAGCGCCTGCTCGGCCGACGAATGGCCCGTCTGCACCACGAGCCGCTCGCGCGCGCACACCTTGAGCACCTCGCGGACTTCCGGGAGCACCGCACCCGTCGCGTCCACGACGCGGATCCCGGAGGGCGCGGTGCCGGCACGGCGCACGTGATTGTCGGCATCGAAGGTCGGGAACCACACGACGCGCCCGTATCCGCCCTGCATGCGCCACATCCACTCCACCGCCTGCGCGTTGATGCCGCCCACCGCGCCGTTCAGCGTGATCCCGCCGAAGACCTTCACGCCGGGCACGTGCTTGCGTGCGAGCCACGCGCGATCCGCAGTCAGCGCCACGTGGCTCTTGAACACGACGGCTTCCATCCCGCGCGCGGCGGCGAGCGCGGCCAGCTCGTCGTCGTCGACGGCACGGCCGAAGACGTCGGGCGCCGAGTGCGTGTGGAAGTCGATCAGCCCCCGGATGGGGCTGACGGGCGGCGGCGGCGGCGAGTAGCCGCGCACGCCAGTGGCCGGGGTCGCTTCACGGGCCGCCGTCGCCGGCCGCGCCCTTCCGGCGCCGTGTTGCGAGTCGCGAGTGCGCGTGTGCGTGGCCGCGCGAGGACGGCCGACGTGGCAGCATCCGCACACGAGAGGTGGAGGGGGACGGCGTGGCTGATCGATGTTGGGGAAGGTCATCATGGCGCTGGATCATACACGGGCGCGGCCGATTGACAGCCTTCTCGGGCGCGACGTAGGCTGCGCCGCATGACTCCATCACCTGGCGCCCGGCAGATGACCCTGGTCGCCTTCCTGCAGGCGCAGAACTGCTCGAACTATCCGGCATCGTGGCGGCACGCCGCCACCACGCCGGACTTCATGACCGCGGACTACTACCAGCGTATCGCGCGCACGCTGGAGGACGGCCGCTTTCACATGGCGTTCTTCGACGATCGCCTCGCCATGCCGGACCGCTACGGCGACGACTTCCACGAGAGCGTGCGGCACGGCATCCGCGTGGTGAAGCTCGACCCCATCCCGTTGCTGACGGCGATGGGGATGGCCACGCGCCATCTCGGCCTCGGCGCCACCTACTCGACGACGTACCACGAGCCCTTCCACGTGGCGCGCCTGTTCTCCACGCTCGATCACCTCGTGGGCGGACGCGCGGCGTGGAACGTCGTGACGTCGCTCAACGACTCGGAAGCCGCCAACTTCGGCCAGGACGAGCACCCGGATCACGACCTGCGCTACGACCGCGCCGACGAATTCATGGACGCGGTGATGGGCCACTGGGACACGTGGGAGGACGACGCCATCGTGCTCGACCAGGAGCACGGACTCTTCGCCGACCCGGAGAAAGTGCACCGCCTCGACCATCGCGGAAAATGGTTTCGCTCGCGCGGTCCCTTCACGGTGCCGCGCACGCCCCAGGGCCGTCCCGTGATCATCCAGGCCGGACAGAGCGGCCGCGGCCGGGCCTTCGCGGCGCGATGGGGCGAGCTGATCTTCACCATCTTCCCCAGCCGGGACTTCGCTGTGAAGTCGTACCGCGAGACGAAAGACGCGATCGCAGAGGCCGGCCGCGACCCCGGCGCGGTGCACATCACGCCTGCCGTGTACTGCGTCGCGGGCGAGACGAAGAGCGCCGCCGAGGACAAGGCCGCCTACATCGACCATCTCGCCCATCCGCTCGACTCGCTCGTCCTGCTCTCCGAGGTCACCAACTTCGATTTCGCCTCGCGAGAACTGGACGAGCCCCTCTCCGACGCCGACCTCGCGTCCATCAGCGGTCTGCAGGCCGTTCGGGACCGCGTGGTGCGGCTGAGCGGCAAGGCGAACCCGACGCCGCGCGACTTCGTGGAGCACAGCGGCCGCGGCACGCTGCGTGAGCTGCCGTGCTTCGTGGGAACGCCCGTGCAGGTGGCCGACGGCCTCGAGGAGTGGTTCACGACGGGGGCGTGCGACGGCTTCGTCGTCGCCGCCACGCACATGCCCGGCGCCTACGAGGACTTCGTGCGGCTCGTCGTGCCCGAGCTCCAGCGCCGCGGGCTCTTCCAGCGCGACTACGCGGGGGCGACGCTCCGGGAGAATCTCGGCCTGCCCTACGCGTCGCGCGGCGACTGGAAGCGGGGCGCGCCCGGCGACGCGGAGGCGTGACCACCGCCGGCCTCGCGCTCACCGTCAACATCGGCGCCGCCACGCCGCCCGGCCGGCTCTCCCGCGCGGCAGCAGCGCTGGCG
>JBKKCN010000778.1:0-4745 GCA_046712525.1 Candidatus Rokuibacteriota bacterium | reverse complement strand
TCTTCGCGTTCTTCGTGTGCAGCACCTTCGTGATCGCCGCCGTCAGCGTCGTCTTGCCGTGGTCGATGTGCCCAATCGTCCCGATGTTCACGTGCGGCTTCGTCCGCTCGTACTTCGCCTTCGCCATTGCTGCCTACCTCCCGTTGACGGTCGCGGTGCGCGACTGCATGAATCTGGAGCCCATGTCCGGGATTGAACCGGAGACCTCGCCCTTACCAAGGGCGTGCTCTACCAACTGAGCTACATGGGCGCGTTCGCCTGTCGAGAATGTGGAGCGGGAAACGGGATTCGAACCCGCGACCCCCAGCTTGGAAGGCTGGCGCTCTACCGCTGAGCTATTCCCGCCCTTCCCGTATGCTCCGGCCTCGAATATCGTCGTCCTCAGGTCCGGAATGGTGGTGGGGAGGGGAGGATTTGAACCCCCGAAGGCGTACGCCAGCAGATTTACAGTCTGCCCCCTTTGGCCACTTGGGTACCTCCCCGAACCTGCCGGCAGTGCGATGAGAACCTCTCCGAGTAAGCGGTCGAGATAACTGGCGCTGGCGGGAGGATTTGAACCCCCGACCCACTGCTTACAAGGCAGTTGCTCTGCCCCTGAGCTACGCCAGCACGGACAAAGTTCCAATATAGGTCCGGGTCCTGATAAGTCAAGTGTTTTCCGCTTTTATACTCGGCCGCGCTGGCGCGCGACCTCGTAGCAGAGCACGGCGCCGGCGGCGCCGACGTTCAAAGAGCCCACCCTTCCCTGCATCGGGATCGTGAGCAGGGCATCGCACGAGCGCGCGACGAGCGGGCGAAGCCCCTCCCCCTCGCCGCCCAGCACGAGACACACGGGGCCTCTCAGGTCAGCCCTCCACGGTGCCACGCCCCCGGTGGCGGCCGCCCCGTAGATCCATATCCCTGATTCCTTGAGTTTTTCCAGCGCGGATACCAGGTTCGTCTCCCGGGCTACAGGCACGTACTCGATGGCGCCCATGGCCGCGCGCGAAGCCGCGTCGGTGAGGCCGACCGCGTGGTGCTTGGGGACGACCACGCCGTGGACCCCGAAGATGTCAGCCGTCCGCAGCAGCGCTCCCAGATTGCGCGGATCCTGGACCTGGTCGAGCGCCATGAAGAAGGCCGGCTCCCCGCGCTCGCCCGGAATGGGCAGCAAGCTGTCGAGGTCGACGTACTCCGCCGATGCCACCCGGGCCACCACGCCCTGGTGCTGGGGCGAGCCCGCCATGGCCGTGAGCTGGTCACGCGTACGGAAAGACACCTTCACGCCGCTGCGCCGCGCGAGCGCCACCACCTCGGAGAGCGGGCCGTGAGCGCCCGCGAGCACCGCGATCTCATCGGCGCGACGGCCTCCGCTGCGAAGCAGCTCCAGCACAGGGTTACGGCCGTAGATGCGATCCTCGGCCATCTACCCTTCCTTGCGCGTGACGCGCGCGCCGGCCGCCGTGTCCTCGACGGCCCAGCCCAGCGCGCCGAGCTCCTTGCGGATCTCGTCCGCCCGCTTCCAATCTCGCTGCGCCCGTGCCTGCCCCCGCTCGGCCACGAGCCGGTCAACCTCGGGCGGTGGGCCACTCACCGCGTCGGCTCGCTGGAAGAGGCCCAGCGCGCCCGCGAGCCGCCGCAGCTCGCCCGTGCCCGCCGCGAAGTCTGCGCGGGCGCGCGCGTCGGTGGCCGCGCGGTCGCGATACTCGTACAGCATCTTCGTCATGTCGAAGAGCACGCCGATCGCTTGCGGCGTGTTGAAGTCGTCGTCCATGGCCGCCTCGAACTGGGTCCGGAAGCCCGCGAGCGCCTCCGGCAGCGCGGGGGCACCACTCCCGGCCTCCGCCGCCTGCACGTCGTGAAAAAGCCGGGTGAAGCGCTCGAGGGCGCGCGCGCTCTCGTGCACGCGCTCCTCGGCCCATTCCACCGGGTTGCGATAGTGCGTGCCGAGCAGGAAGAGCCGAATGGCATCCGGGTGGTGACGCGTCACGATGTCCTTGATGATCAGCGTGTTGCCGAGGGACTTGGACATCTTCTCCCGGCCCATGTTCACGAAGCCGTTGTGCATCCAGTAGCGCGCGAACGTTCGGCCCGTGCACGCCTCCGACTGCGCGATCTCGCATTCGTGGTGCGGGAAGATGAGGTCCTCGCCACCACCGTGGACGTCGAACGACTCCCCGAGGTACTGCATCGCCATCGCAGAGCACTCGATGTGCCAGCCGGGGCGCCCGGGACCCCACGGGCTCTCCCACGACGGCTCGCCGGGCTTGGCGGATTTCCACAGCGCGAAGTCGCGCGGATCGCGCTTGCGCTCGTCGACGTCCACGCGCGCGCCCACGAGGAGCTCATCGAGGTTCTTGCCCGACAGCCGTCCGTACGCCGGAAAGCGGCGGATCTCGAAGTACACGTCGCCGTCCACCACGTACGCGATGCCGCCCGCGATGAGGCGCTGGATGAGCGCGATCATCTGGGAGATGTGGTCCGTGGCCTTCGGGCTCCGGTCCGGCCTCAGCACGCCGAGCCCGTCCATGTCGGCGTCGTAGGCCGCGATGTAGCGCTCCGTGATCACGCGCCAGTCCACACCTTCCTCCTGGGCGCGGCGGATGATCTTGTCCTCGATGTCGGTGTAGTTCTTCACGAAGGTCACGGCAAGACCCTGGTGCGTCAGGTAGCGCCGGATGACGTCGAACACCATCGCGCTGCGCGCGTGCCCGATGTGCGACTGGTCGTAGACCGTCACTCCGCACACGTACATCCGCACCTCGCCCGGCGTGAGCGGCGCGAGCTCCTCCTTCGTACGCGACATGGTGTTGAAGATCCTCACCCGCTCACCTCCACGCTCACCACCGCCATCGCCGCCATCCCCTCGCGGCGGCCGAGCAGGCCCAGCCCTTCCGGGCTCTTCGCCTTCACGCTGACCATGTCCACCGGCACCCCGAGCGTGTCGGCGAGGCGCTTGGCCATCTCGGGCAGGAGCGCCTGCAGCCGCGGCGCCTGCGCCAGCACCGTGGCGTCCACGTTCACGAGCCGGCCGCCGCGCGCGGCGACGAGCTCCATCACGCGCGCGAGCAACGCCAGGCTCGAGATGCCGCGGTAGCGGGCGTCGGTGTCGGGGAAGTGGCGGCCGAGGTCGCCGAGCGCGAGCGCCCCCAGCAGCGCCTCGCCGATGGCGTGCGACAGCACGTCGGCATCGGAATGGCCGCCGAGACCGAGCTCTGACGGCACCGTGACGCCACCCAGCACGAGCGGCCGCTCCGGCACGAGGGGATGCAGGTCGAAGCCGAGGCCGACCCGATTCACCCGCGCCTCCGGGCGCGGCGCAGATCGTCCAGCGTCGTGACCTTCACGTTGGCGGCGAGACCGGGCACCACGCGCACGCGGTGGCCGAGGCGCTCCACGAGCATGGCGTCATCGGTCCCCACGATGCCGTCGCGCCGCGCCTTGTCGCGCGCCTCGCGCAACAGAGCGGCGCGGAAGGCCTGCGGCGTCTGCACGGACCACAGGCCGCTGCGGTCCACCGTCTCTTCCACGACCCCGTCACGCACGCGCTTGACGGTTTCCGTGACGGGGAGCGCGCAGATGGCGGCGCCCGACTCTGCGGCCGCCGTCACCACGGCTTCGAGCAGCGCGCGCGTGATGAAGGGCCGCACCGCGTCGTGAACGACGACGATCTCCGCCGTGGCCGGGGCCGCCTGTAGCGCTCGCCACACGGACTCCTGCCGCGTGACGCCGCCCGGCACCACGGTGATGGGCGCGCGGCCTCCACCCGCTCCCAGCAGCCGGCGCGTGCGCGCCACCCAGGCATCCGGGGCGGCCACGACCACCGCGGACAGGCCGGGATGCTGGCGCAGCCGCCGCACGGTGGTGACGAGGATCGACACGCCCGCCACTCTCAAGAATTGCTTGGGCACCCGATGCCCGAGCCGCGTGCCGGTGCCGCCCGCGGGCACGAGCGCGCACACGACAACCATCGCGCGGGCCCGGCACCGGACTTTCCGTCCGCGGCCGCTTGAAGATCATGCGGCCGGCGGAGGTCTGCAGCACGCTCGTCACCGTCACCTCCAGCGTGTGACCGAGGTGCTTGCGCCCCTGGTCCACGACCACCATCGTACCGTCGTCGAGAAAGGCGACACCCTGCCCCGACTCCTTCCCCTCGCGCAGCACCTGCACCTGCATCACCTCGCCCGCCAGCACCGCCGGCTTCATGGCATTGGCGAGATCGTTGACGTTGAGGACGATGAGACCGCTTACCTCCGCCACCCGATTGAGGTTGTAGTCGGTGGTGAGCACGCGGCCGCCGCGCGCCCGCGCGAGCTCGATGAGCTTGAGGTCCACCTCGCGCACCGCGGGAAAATCCTCTTCCGAGATCTCCACCCGCACCCGGCTGCACCGCTGCAAGCGCTGCAGCACCTCGAAGCCGCGCTTGCCACGGTTGCGCTTGAGCGGATCGGGGGCGTCGGCGACATGCTGCAGCTCGGTGAGCACGAAGCGCGGCACCACGAGGGTGCCCTCCACGAACCCCGCTTCGCAGACGTCCACGATGCGCCCGTCGATGATGACCGAGGTGTCGACGATCTTCGGCGGGCTCGTGTCGTCACCGCTCGCCGCGCGCGATGGTGTCGCGCGGATCACCCGTGCCGACGGATCGCCCCGCCACCGCCAGCCGACGGCGGCGCCGAGATACGCGCCCCACAGCGCGAGGACGACGCGCAGCGCCGCCCCCGCCCGCGGCCACGCCGCCGCCAGGACGCCGCCCGCCGCCACAC
>JBKKCN010000777.1:0-2785 GCA_046712525.1 Candidatus Rokuibacteriota bacterium | reverse complement strand
GCGTCATCTTCGACATGGACGGCGTCCTCATCGACTCCGGCGCCCACCATCGGGCGGCGTGGGCGGCACTCCTCGAAGACGAAGGCGTGGTGGGCTCGGATACCGGGTGGCGCTTGACGATCGGGCGCCCCGCGGAAGAAGCGGCGGCCCTCATCCTCGGCCGCACGCTCGCGCCGGAGGAGGCGCGGCGGCTGGCCGAGCGCAAGCGCGCGCACTACACGCGCCTGGTCGCTCGCGGCGTGCAGGCAATCCCGGGAGTGTCCGCGTTCGTCGCCGAGCTCGAGCGGCTGGGTGTCAAGCGCGCCGTCGCCACCTCCGCCACCCGCTCCGATGTGCAGCGGCTCCTGGGCGAGCTCGGGCTGCGCGAGCGCTTCGACGTCGTGGTGGCCGCCGACGACGTCCGCTGGGGCAAGCCGAACCCGGAGGTGTTCTTGCGCGCCGCGGAAGGGCTCGCGCTGCGTACCTCCGAGTGCCTCGTCTTCGAGGACGCGCTCGTGGGCGTGCACGCCGCGCGCAACGCGGGCATGCGAGTGATCGGGGTCACCACCGCCCACACCGGCCGCGAGCTCATCGAGGCGGGCGCCGAGCGCGCCATCGCCAACTTCGAAGGATTCGCATGGCCCGTGTGAGCGCGCCCGCCTTCTGGGAAGATCTCTACGCCCGCGGCGGCGACGGGTGGGAGATGGGCGGCGCTGCACCCGCCCTCGTCGACTTCGTGGAGACGACACCGCCCCCGCGCGGACGCGTGCTCGTGCCCGGGTGCGGGCGCGGTCACGACGCGCGGTACCTCGCCGCGCGCGGCTACTCCGTGGTGGCCGTCGACTTCTCGCCCGCCGCCCTCACCGCTGCCAGAGCGCTCGCAAAGCGCGACGGCGTCGCCGTCGAGTTCCTGGAGCGTGACGTCTTCACGCTCGACCGCGACCCCGCGCTCGCCAACGCCTTCGACGGTGTGTGGGAGTACACCTGCTTCTGTGCCATCGACCCCGCCCGCCGCGCCGAATACGTCCGCGCCATCGCCGGCGTCCTTCGCGAAGGAGGTTGGCTCCTCGCGTCCTTCTTCCCGCTGCGTGCCAGCACCGCGGGCCCCCCTTTCCGCGTGACGCAGGCCGACGTCCGCCGCCACTTCACCCCGCCCTTCCGCATCGAGCGCGCGTTCCCCCCGCTGCGCTCCCCAAGAGGACGCCAGAGCAAAGAATGGATGGTCCTCGCGAGAAAGACCGCGACCCCCGCGTAGCACGGGACGTGCGTTCGGCGGTGCCGGGTCGGGCTTCGGGGTGCGAGCACCACGTGGATGGTGGCCGCGTCGCGCCGAGGGCGGCTGGGCTCCATCGACACGCCTTGTACGGTCCTGGTTGAGAGGGAAACGGGTGCCTGACCCCGAAGCCCGACCCGGCACCGCCGAACGCACGGCGCTGGCCCGAATGGACGACGCCACAGGCGCGTGCTAGATTCAGCCACACTTTTCGTCCGAGGAGGACACGCAACGATGAAAGTCCTACGTATATCGCTGGCCCTGTTGTTGGTCGTGGCCGTGGGCGTGGTGGCGTGGTCGAGCCCCCGGGCCGACGCGCAGGGGCAGACGATCAAGATCGGCATTCTTTATGACCACACGGGACCGTTCTCGGCGGCGGGCTCGCTCAACTGCTGGCGCGGCGCCAAGATGATCATCGACTACGTCAACGAGCGCGGCGGGGTGATGGGCAAGTACAAGATCGTGCAGGTCGACGGCGACAGCCAGTCGAAGGCCGAGATCGCCATCAACGAGGCGGAGCGGCTGCTCAACGTGGAGAAGGTCGACATCCTCGCCGGCGTCTACTCCAGCGCGCACGCGGTGCCTCTGGCGGAGAAGGTGGACAAGCAGAAGAAGTTCCTCTGGATCACCACCGCCATCTCCTCGAAGGTCTTCGACGGGCGGAATCTTCAATATACGTTCCGCCCGCAGGCGACCGGCACGCAGTTCGGCGAGCTGTCCGTCGCGTACGTCGCCGACTACTCGCAGGACAAGCTGAAGAAGCCCGCCAAGGACCTGCGCCTGGCCATCATCTACGAGGACGGCGCCTATGGCACCGACGTCGCGCTCGGCAACGAGCTGAAGGCCAAGGAGCTGGGCCTCAACGTCGTGCTCAAGGAAGGCTACTCGATCAACTCGCCCGACCTCTCGTCGCTGGTGACGAAGCTGCGCTCGGTGCGGCCGGACGTGCTCTATCACACGGGCTACAACCCGGACATCTCGCTCTTCCTGCGCCAGGCCAAGGAGCAGGGGCTGCGGGTGCGCGCCTACATCGGCCACGGCGCCGGCCACAGCCAGCTCGACAAGCTGAAGGAAGCCTTCGGCAAGGACGTGGAGTTCTTCCACACGCTCGACCCCATCGCCTCCCAGCTCCTCGATGCCAAGAAGCTGGCGCCGGGCGTGGGCGATCTCACGGCGGAGATGGTCAAGCGCTACAAGGCGCAGTACGACCCCAACGTCGCCACCAACGCCATCGCACCCCACGTGTCCATGGGCTTCAACAACATGTGGATCCTGCTCAACGACGTGCTGCCGCGCGCGATCCAGAAGCACGGGGGCTTCGGCCCCGAGGCGCTCGCGAAGGCGGCGCGTGAGACCGACATCCCCGAGGGCGGGACGATGCAAGGCTACGGCGTGAAGTTCCAGCCGCCCGGCCATCCGATGGCCGGGCAGAACATGCGCGCCATCGCCGCCGTCTTCCAGGTCGTCGACGGTGACTTCAAGCACGTCTATCCGCCGGTCGTGGCCAGCATGGCCGCGCCCCCGGTCCTGCTC